>VXZF01000350.1 GCA_009845645.1 Gemmatimonadota bacterium
TGGTGGCGGCTGTCGATGGCGTCGCACACGGCTTGGCCGACGAGGTGATTGGAAATGGAAAACAGCGCTAGATCGTGTTTTGCGAGTAGTTCGCGCTTGGCCTGGCAATAGGCATCTGTGGCTTGGTCAACCTCAAAATGGTCTCCCCAGCAGGCCAGCTCCAAGCCGTCGTAGCCAAACTCAACGGCCTGTTGGCAGAGGGTCTCGATCGACAGGTCGGCCCACTGGCCAGTGAAGAGGGTGACAGGTCGCATTGCAGTCGCTCCTTGTTGGTGTTGGTATGAGAGGGAGTATATACGCCGGTCGCCACCGAAGTGTCAAGTAGGCCGCTAGCGGCTGAGCGACTTTTCCCGCCGGAGGTCAATGTCAAAGATGCGCAGGTAGCGGCCCTGAAATTCGCCAATGACCTCGGGAATCTGGTCTTCGTCGAGATCGAGCAGGCCCATGCGATCACCAAAAGATTCCGAATATTGCCACTCCAAGTCGAAGAAGCGGGCGTCGAACACGTACCCGTCGTTGAGCACAATTTCGTCTTCATCGTCCCCATCGACATCGCCGATGAGAATCTGATGGGACGTCAAGTCGGTCTGGTCGCTGCGCCACTGCTCGTACTGGTCGCGGCCATCGTACACGACTAAGCGGCCATCGGCGCAGAACACGAGCTCAGGCTGGGGGTCGTCGTCAATGTCGCCGATGGTCAGGCTGGTAATGCGTTCGTATTCATTGGGCGAGTTGCTCCACAGCAGCGTGTAGTCTTGGGAGTCGAAGTAATACACGCGACCGCGGTCGGTATAGGCGACGATCTCGTCGAGCTGGTCGTCGTTGATGTCGAGGACGAATACGCCGGCCACCGCCCCTTCGAGATAGTCGCTGTCCCACACCTCGGTATAGGTGCGGTCGCGCTCCTCATAGACGTGAAGCCGACCATCATTGTCGCCGAGCACGAGGCGGTCAGGGCCCTCACCCGCAGGCAGGCGCTGGATATTGTCAAATTCGTCTAGGTCCCCCCTATAAGCCGGCCATTCCGCAGCTTGGCTCGACAGCGGAACCAGCCATAACGCGCATAAGATCAATCGCAACATGATGGTCATTACTCCTTGATAGCGGCCGCCCGAGCGGCCTCATATACGGCGAGCAAGGGCACTTGGTGCTGTTGGGCTAGCCGCGCGCAGTCCTCGTATTCAGGGGCGGCGCGGCGGCGTCCGTCTATACAGCTAAACTTGACATTGACCTCCCCGTACGGCGTGGCAACAGCGCAGAGCTGGCGTTCCAAGACGCGGCGTTCCACTCCGTAGTAGCGCAGGCCGATGGTAGTCGTTTCTTGCAGGACGATCGCGGCTAGCTCGTCCAAGCGGCCCGCCGGAGCGAGGACGCTGAGAACGTTGCCCGGACGACCTTTCTTCATCAGGACCGGCGTGGCGTACACGTCGCACGCACCCTGCTCTAGCAGCCGGTCGAAGAGGTAGCCGTACACCTCTGGATTCATGTCGTCGATATTGGCCTCGATCAGCAGGACGCGCTCAGTGGCCGGCACGCGCTCGCCCAAGCGCAGGCGCAATAGATTGGGGATGGCCTCTAAATCGCGGCGGCCCGCACCATAGCCGACGGCCTGTTGGCAAAAGGGCGGCTGCGGCCCAAAGGAACTAGCTAAAGTAGTGATGATCGCCGCCCCGGTCGGGGTGACGAGTTCGGCGCGGATATCGGTCTGTTCGGTCGGCACGTCGCGGCAGAGGGCCAAGACTCCAGGCACGGGCACTGGATAGCGCCCGTGCACGCAGCGCACAAAACCCGTGCCAAAGCGCAGGGGCGAAGCGCAGACCTCTTCTACCTCCAAAAGCCATAGGCCGGCCACGGCCCCCACTACGTCTATCAGGGCGTCGAGGGCCCCCACTTCGTGCAGTCCTACTTCGGCGGGCGTGGCATTGTGCACCTCGGCTTCGGCTGCGCACAGGCGCTCAAAGACGCGGATGGAGCGCTCCTTGACGACGTCGTCTAAGCGGCTAGCGGCAATGCGGATGGTTATATCTTTGAGGTGGGCGTGAGGGTGATCGTGCGTAGGCTCGCCAGACAGATCGAGATGGTGCTCAGCGTCGGCCAACGGCGCGCCGGCCACACAGACCTTGGCTCGGGTGGCAGCAATGGCGTGCCGGGCGGTGGATTCGCGCTCAATGGCGATGTTCTGCACGCCCAGCTTGGCAATTTCTCGGTTGAGGTCCGCTAGCGGGAGACCCGCATCGAGCAGGGCACCCAAGATCATGTCGCCGCTGATACCAGAGAAGCAGTCGAAGTAGGCGATCTTCATCTTCGCCTCCCGCGCTCAGGGCAGGCGCTCGAGATCGGCCTTGCGCTTCTTCCAGTCAAACTCCTCGGCAAAATTGTACACATCGACGAAGTCTTCAATCCGGTCCTCGGCTGTCTTGCGCAGCAAATTCGCATCGACCAAGTTGAAGACAATCTCGCCAAAATCGCGCGTTTGCTCAATGCCCCAGTGGGCAAAGACCGAGCGGGTGAGCGGTCCAAATTGATCGGCGCTGTACTCGCTGATGCCAAAGAGCAGATCCCGACCGGAAATGTGTCGCTTCTCTTCGCTCAAGGTATCGTTGTTCTTGCCGAGCTTTTGCACCGTGTATCCTAGCGCATCGTACACAAAAAGATACGCATCGCTCTTGTAGCGCCCGTCGCTCTCGGCCAGATTTTCGATTTCTTGCAGCGTTTTTGGTTCCATCAAAGAAGGCCGATACGGCCAATAAAACTAGAGCGGTGCGGAGGTCAAGCTCGAGGCATAACGCCAAGTGCGCGGGCCAAGCTCGAGGACGTGCAAAAGCGCGTCGCGCTGGTGGACAAAGTCGGGCAACAGATCATCAGCTAGGGTTGGGACGGTATGACCTTCGTTGATGAGCTCTGGATTTATGTGGTGGCCATCCTTGATGATTTCGTAGTGCAGATGGGAGGCGGTCGAGAGTCCGGTGGTGCCGACCTTGCCGATGATCTCTTTTTGCTCTACGAGTTGCCCCTTGTGAACCAATATTTTGCTCAGGTGCGCGTAGCGGGTGCGATAGCCATTAGGATGGTCGATTTCGACCAATTTGCCGTAACCGCCTTTCCAACCAGCGAACGCGACCTGTCCGCGGGCCGTAGTCCACACCAAAGTGCCCGTCGGCGCACCGTAGTCCGTACCTAAGTGGGGACGCTGCTTTTTGAGAATGGGATGGAAGCGTTGGCGGTTGAAGCGCGAGGTGATTCGATTGACGCCGAGGGGCTTGAGTACGAACATCCGGCCGAGGGAGCGACCACTGGCATTGTAATAGGCGTCCTCTCCCTCGGTGGCAGCATAGCGGACCGCCAACTCAGTCACCCGTTCGCCTTCGTAGCGCGCCAACAGGATGTGGCCGTAGCGGACGAAGCGCTCGTCTAGGTAGAGCTTTTCAAAGACGATCCCCAGCCGATCGCCGCGGCGCGGGTCGCGCTGGAAATCGATGACGGCACCAAATATGTCATCGGCGATCAAGTCGCTGAGTGCGCAGCCTTCCCCGACCTCGCTGATGGCGTTGGAGAGGTTGTCCTCGATGCGCACTTCGAGCCGCTCGACCCGTCGCTCCAGCGGTAGCTGCAACTGGCGGGCGACGAACTGGCCGTCGCGCAGCTCCACCTCAATCGGGCGATCCGGGGTGCGATGAGGCGTGTAGCAGAAGCGGCGAATGACATCACTGGTGTCGATTACGACCTCGTAGTAGTCACCCGGCTTGACTTGCGCGGGATTGAGAATCGCGTACAGCGCTTGGTATAGCGGCTCCAATTGGTCACTCGGGACATGGTGGTGCTTGAGCGAGCGGTCGATGGAATCCCCGCGGCTCAGCGCGGCGGCAATTGTCCGCGTGAGGTCGTCGGGCGGAGGTGGAATCGGGGGGCCGACAAAGGGCAATTCCCACACGGCGGCCTCAGCAGCCGGAGTAAGAGCTACTCTCCCGAGTTGGGCGGCAGCAGTCGTCGAGTGTTGAGAGGACATCCCCAAGCGCAGTGCCATAAGCGCAAGGCAGCCCAATAAGATACCCCAGACCCTGATGGAAAATCCGAATCGCATATTCAAAGCGTAGGGGAGAAAAACAAGAGAGTTGACAACGGTTGGGGCACCGTTGACCAATAACCGCAAACGTTTAACATATATAATGTACCATTTAATAGTCAAGGATTTTTAAGATGTTTAGTCAGCTTTACGACCTAAAGGCCATGCTGCCCGGAGAGCTCGATCAGCTCGTCGGCGAACTCGACGAGCCGGCGTACCGCACCCGTCAGATTCTCAATTGGCTCTACGCCAAGGGAGTGCGCGACGTCCGGGAGATGACCAATATCTCCAAAATTTTGCGGGAAAAGCTCGCCGAGCGGACGCGCATTACTTGCCTGCACCTCGTCAAGCGTCAAGAGTCGGCCACGGGCGAAGCCGTCAAATTCCTCTTTGAACTGCCCTCTGGGCAGCGGATCGAATCCGTCCTGATCGTCGATGGTACCCGGCGCACGGCCTGCTTGTCGTCGCAAGTGGGCTGCCCGCTCGACTGCAAGTTCTGCGCCACTGGGCGGATGGGGATGATAGCCAACCTCGAAGCCGGGCAGATCGTCGATCAGCTCTTGCAGGTCAACCAGTTTGCCCGCGAGCGGGACGAGCGGGTGACCAATGTGGTGATGATGGGAATGGGCGAGCCGCTGCTCAACTACCCGGCGGTCGTGCGCGCCTTAAAACTGATGCGCCTAAAAGAGGGCATTGGATTGGGGGGGCGGAAAGTCACGGTATCCACCGCGGGTTACATCCCGGGCATCCGCCGACTCATGGCCGAAGATCTCAATGTGGGGTTGGCCATCTCGCTCAACGCCACAACCGACGAGATGCGCGAACAGCTCATGCCGATCAACCGCAAGTACAGGATCGCCGACCTCTTGGCGGTCGCGCGTGAATTTTTCGCCTGTCGCGGCTATGGTGTTACCTTTGAGTATGTGCTCATGGCCGGGTTGACCGATGCGGACGCCGACGCGCAACGGCTAGCCGAACTGACCCGCGACATTCCCTGCAAAATCAATCTCATACCCTATAATGAAACAACAGACCTCCGTTTCCGCCGGCCAGCCCGTCAGCGTCTAGCGCAGTTCTACCAAGTGCTCAGAGGCTGCGGCGTTGAGTTCACTGTACGCCACAGCCGTGGGCGAGACATCGACGCGGCCTGCGGCCAGCTCTATCATCAGCAAAAAAAATGAGCTTGGGATCGTGAACTTCAAAGGACATGTCTTGGGCGGGGTCGTCGCGGGGACCGGAGTGGCGATAGGCGCGGTTTACTCCGGCTCTGTCGCACCCGACGACCTAGCTACCCAAGCCGCCGTCGTCGGCACTGCGCTATTTTTTTCCCTCTTTCCCGACTTAGACACGGCTTCGGTGACACAGCGGTGGTTTTTCCGCGGCGTCTTCTGCGTCTTGCTCTATCTGGGCTGGACCGAACACTACGAGTTGGCGACTATAGTGGGCCTCTTGTGCATCCTACCGCTTTTGGATCACCACCGCGGCTGGACGCACTGGAAGATCAGCCCGTT
>VXZF01000694.1 GCA_009845645.1 Gemmatimonadota bacterium
CGATGGTCAGCCATTGGAAGAGCCAGAGCGGCAGGAGGGAAACCAAGAGGATCAGGGCCGACGAGACGAGGATTTTTAATCTGCCTGCGCTAGCATAAAAGGCGGTACATAGGGCCAGGATCAGGCAAAGCAAATAGAACTCGTCCCTGAAATAGACCGATAGTCCGGCGGCGACCATGCCCAAGTATAGGTACTTGGGAGCGGAGTCTGCGAGGAACTGCAACAGATAGCGCACACTCCAAATTCCCAAGCAAATCGCCGGGGTGTGTTCCCAGAAGACGAGACTGTAGAAAAGCACCGGAGTACAGAGTCCGGCGGTGAGGACGGCGATATGCCCGACTGCAATTCGCTGAGAGATCAAACGCGCCAGTTGGGCCAAGCCGGCCAGCATGGCCAGCGAGGAGAGCGCTGGTAACAGATAGAGACCCCAATGCCCTAAACAGTCAAAGAACAGGGCTGAGATAAGGGCAAAGACCGGTGAGAAGACGGAATAGAGTTTGCCAGACTCGACGCGCGTGAAATAGTAGGGCAGGGGATTATAGACGAAGTCTGGATCGACGATCTGTCCCGGCCAAGGGATGGAAAAATCTGTGTAGCGACTGTTGGCTAAGGCTTGGACTTGGAGGAATTTGTTGGCGTTATCGGTAATCCAAAAGCCGCGTTTTTCGAGAACGCAGAGGGCGGCGAAATAGCAGATTGCAATGGCGAGTAGAGAGCACAGGACCGATCGACCGGGATGGAATCGGCGGAAGAAGACGACCATGTATGGAATGCAGCGGAATTTAGCGGTGCGGCTTACGGCGCACTAGCCGACAAATTGTCGAAGACGATGAACTGATGCTCAGCCAACCCCAGTTGCTCGGCCAGTTCATAACCAGCGTTCATAGGCAGTGAGGGGTTCAATTCCACAATCATCAAGTCCCGCTCCCCAGTGCCGATCTGGCCCAACTTGGCCAGTCCATCTAAGTTGCTCAGCAGGGCATTGCCGCCAATGTAGAGGCTTTTACCCACTTGCCTGAGATTGTCCAATCCATCCAGACTTTGCAGAACTTGGTTGCGGTTTATGCTCAAAGCGCCTCCAACCTCCGCCAGAGCGTTCAATCCCTCCAAGCTCTCGAGCACGGGATGCTCATCAATGGCCAACCCACCCTTAATAGTCGCAACCCCGTTCAAACCCCGCAGGTCTTCGAGCGCACCATTGAATATGAGCAGCAAATCCTCCTCTACCACTGAGAGGCTGCCCAACCCCTTTAGATCTCGCAGGGCCTTATTATCCCTGATTTTGATGCTGCTCCCCACGTGGGTCAGCCCGCTCAGACCATCTATGTTAATCAACTCAGTCGTGGCATCGACGAAGAGATGGCCATCGACGCGCCTGAGCGCTTTAAGCCCATCCAGATCCCGCAGCGAAAAGTTGCAGCTAATCTCGAAATTTCCCCCCACGCGTTCTAGTTGTTCTAGCCCCTCCAGCACAATCAATCCATTGGAGAGAATATTGAAATTTCCCTCTACATAGCTGAGATTGTGCAGCCCCTTCAGGTCGGTCAGTGCCCCGTTATTCCGAATTACTAAATCTCCCTCTACCCCGACCAGATTGCGCAGTGGCTCCATACTACTCAAATACGCATCCTCTAATAAAAAATCCCCCTGCACCACAAAGGCTTTCTTCTGCACCCCCGCCCAAGCATCTAACTCCTCCTGAGACCCAATAACTATCGCCCCAGTCCCGCCAACCGCCAGCGGCTCTTCAGCCCCCTCTTGACAGCCAACCCAAAGGGTGGCTCCTAGGACAGACGCGCCAAAACCCCATCTCCAACTAGCCATACTCATCCCCCCTGCACGTCTTCCTCCTCCTCTTGAATTTTCAACAAGTTATCCTCGAAAATCTCGACCGAGTACTTCTTGTGTAACCCGCGCATATACTGCACGTACGCCTTTTGCGAACGTGCAATTTTCACATAAGCACGCGCACGCCGCTCCGAAAAAACATGGTAGGGCTTCTTGGGGGCCGGTTGCTTCTCCATCACCTTGAATACCGAATACCCTCCTCTCACCTTTACCGGTCCCCCGACATCCCCCACCTGCAGATCTTTGGCTACTTTGTAGATATCTTGGTACAGTCCAATCGGACTCAAGACCAACTGCCCCTCGTGGTGCGCCCGCTCCTTGCGAATCGTATAGTCCCTAGCCAACTGCACCTCGTCGGCACCCCCCACCAACTCCTCTTTCAGGCTGTGGGCTTGCTCCTTGAAGGCCACCAGAATCTCGGTCGCGACAATGTTCTCAAAGCCCTGAAACTTCTCGGGATTTTGATCGTAAAAGGCGCGCGCCTCTGCATCGGTGATCGGCGGCAGCCGCTCCTCAACCTCTCGCTTTCTCAACGCGCTCACCAGCATATCGCTGCGCTTATTGTCCACCGCCGCGAGGATTATCTGATGTTTGTCCAGTCCCTTGTTGCGGGCCTCTGCCATAAACATCCGATTGGGGATGGCCGAATCCTGTAGATAATTGACGATCCAGGTTCGCTCGTAATCGCGCGCATACCCCTCTGCTTTCTCCGGTGCGCTCAGGACAAAATCGTCAATGGTGAGCGCGCCGCCGTTGTAGCTGCACAATACCTCTTCGCCCTCCTCAGGCGACGCCACCCGCTCTTCAGGCGACAGCGCTAGGCGCATCAGCACGTGGTCTATCTTGTCGTAGTGAATTTGCGGCGCGTACTGGTCGCTGAGCGAATCGCGCAGAACTTGGGCGCGCTGTAGGCGCTTTTGGGCGAAGACCTCCTCCTTGACGAATTGGGCTACCTCCCGAAAGGTGACAGGAGCGTCGTCTAAAACCTTGGCGATCAAGTAGCGCTGCGGGTCGCCGCCCCACGGCAGCGGTTCGGAAACCTCGCCGACCTGCATGGAAAAGATGCTCCGCAGCGGTGGAGCCGTATCGTCAATCGTATAGTACTTTCTTACATCCCCGCCCTGGTCCCGCGTCGCCTCGTAAAGCGAGTGCTCTCTGGCCAGTTGACTGAAGTCAGCGCCAGCCTCTAGTTCGTCGAGCAGGTCGAGGGCCTCGTCTCGGGTCGCTACCAAAATACCCGCATAGCGCAATGCGCGATCCCGGTGCGAATTCCGGTAGTGCTGCATCAACTCCTCTTCGACAATGGAAATCCGCTGATCAATCTCCATACTTCTGTAGAGCCTGACGGTCTGCTCCTCGGCGAACTGCTTGAGCTTGTGCTTAAACTCCCGTTCGTCGCCAATGCCAGCTCGTTCCGCTTCGGCGAGCAATAGTTTCTTGTCGATTAGTCCATTGAGTAGAATCCGGTCGGCCTCGATACCGGTCTTACCCATCTGGTAGGCTTTGGGAATATTCGCCGCATAGGCTCTGAATTCGCTGACGGCGATGGGTTGGTCTTCTATCTGGGCGAGCACTAGATCGTCTTGGGCTATACAGGGGAGCGAGAGTCCTAGGATGCAAACGCCTAAGCGCACTATTCCATTCTTCATAAAATCTAAAACCATAGTTTGTAGGGTTAATAAACTAGCCGCACGACTGCGACTGCGACGTCCTTAGCCTTGTCCGATTCCACTTCGAGACGCAAGAGATAGAGTCCAGGGGGTAGCAGGTCGCCCGCATCATCTACTCCCTCCCAAGTAGCCGAGAACCGGCCACTAGCTGCTGTACTATGGGCCACCTCGCATCGCTTCACTCCCGCCAGATCGTAGAGATCAATCGTCACGGGCACATCACCGCTGAGGTTTACCAGATCGTATTCAATCTGTAGCACATCGTTGACGCCGTCCCCGTTAGGGGTAAAGAGTCGCGGCGAGAGCCACAATGCCTTGACCGCCGGATTGGCCACCGTACTCAACCCCACGCTCAGGGTATTGCTCTCGGCCAGATCATCGGCGTTCCCCGCAGTGATGCGCTGGCGCACTTCATGGGGGAGTTGGCTATCGAAGACCCGACCCGAAAACACTGTGCCCACCTGAAAGACCTCGGCCTGAAATTCGACCTCGACCAGCTCGCCTGTGCGGTTGAGATCGATCCGCGGTACTTGTACCACAAAGCTCTTCGCGTCCCTTTCCGCGATGGTAAAATCCTGTTCTTCGCCACCGATGTACACTGCGTCAATACTCGTGACTTCTATGGGGGTGTCGATCTCAATGCTGTCGAAACCGAGATCATTCTGCTCTAAGTTGGGCAGAATTTTGTAGATGAATTGGACGATCTCGCCCACCTCGACTTGGTGCGGCACGATCTCGGCCAGCACTTGGCTGGCCACCGGGGGTTGGGAGACGCTAAACTGCAAGTACTCCATGCGTCCGGCCGCAAGCGCCCGCTCTGAGAGAAAGTCTGCCTTAAACTGCAAGTAGCGCCGAGGCCGCAAACCCACTAATTCGGAATGCCCCCTATCGAAATCGAGCGGCGGCGTCCAGAACTCCCAACTTTCGTTATCCGGACTGATCCCGGCTTTCTCGCCTTCCTCTAGTCTCTTATAGCGGTCTAGGGCAAGCGGTTCGCCGCTGACTGCAAAGCGGGAGCGCTCGTCGCCTCTGAACGTGAAGCGCCAGTAGAAATTGGGATCCGTGTCGTCGCCGCTGCGCATACTCAGATTGACCGTTGCGCCCTGATCCCGGCTACCCGACCAAGTCAATTCGCCCAAGCTAGAAGCCATGCCCAAATCAATGACATTAGATACATAGCTGGCCTGCGAGGCAAAGCATAACCCAAAAATCTCAAATTCGGCGATCTCCCAATAGCCAACTGCAGCATAAAAAAGAATATCGGCAATGGGCCGGTCGGGCAGTGCCAAATCGAGAAAGGGCTCCAAATTATTGGCGACCGAGAACACGACATCGTAATCGAGAAAAGCCCCGCGCCAATGATATTGTCCTTCCCGGGTTCCCTTTTTGCGCAGATCGCCATCGCTGGTTCCTATCTCAAACACCTCGATGAAGCGCTGGTGGGCAAAGCGCTCCGTAGTGGAAATTTTGATGCGTCGGATGGGAAACAGTCCGTTCAACTCAAACCAAATGCCCTTCTTGCACGGCGAGCAGTCGGCCGACTGGCTGCGGCCACTACCCAAATAAGCAGTGGTCAGATCGCCGTCCATCAAAAAGTCTAAGAGAGCTTCCGATTGCCAACCGTAGGAATTGTTCGAGCGTATGCCGCCGCCCCGTTCCCGAATCAGGGGCGTCAGATTGACGGTGGGGTCTAGGCGCTGAGGCTCAATAAAATGGGTTGCGACCTCCAAGAGGTCTATCTTGCCGAGCTGTTTTTCGTCCACATCAGCCCAAGACAACTGGATAAATTCAAAGTCCCCGTCCACTTCCGGCGGCGGCAGCTCCTCCCCACCAATGCGATACACGGTGAGCGCCTCGACCTCAGCTAGCCCATAGCAAAAGCTTCCTACTAGAGCAGCCGACAAAAGTCGCAGCAAATTCCCTCTCATTATCTACCTCCTACACCGGTAGATGATCCAGATAATAAATAAAAGAAGGGGAGGAATAGAATTCCCCCCCTTCTTTATGAGGCGCTTATGCGGCGCAAGAACCGCTT
>VXZF01000289.1 GCA_009845645.1 Gemmatimonadota bacterium
CGCCAATCAGGCCCCAAAGCGCGTCGTTGAGCGACTGTGTCGCGACGATGGCGATAGTTTTCCCGTATTTGTGCAGTAGTGTTATCATCGGTTATCTCCAAAAAAAAGACCGCAGACAATAAGCCCGCGGTCTCTGAAAGTCATAAAAAAGCCGGAAACGAGACTCCCGGCTAAATTACACAAATTATTGTTTATAAATGTCTTAGCTTGGCCTCTTCAGAGCGGCGTGGGCACACCTATCCTGTGCGAGGCCCCAGTGGAACCTCTCATGCGACTCAATTCGCTGCCCACGCGCATGGCAATGGATAAGAAATGGCAGTTGTTCGCTTGCATGGCAGGCCAATTTATGGAGGAGGATTTATCATGTCAAAACAGTCTTATCCCAACCCCGTCGGCAAGGGGTGGTATTTCACCTCGACTTCCACATCTGCGACTTTCAGCGGACTCACCAAATCGTCCGGTCGCTCCACCAGCGCAATCTCCAAGCGGTTCGCCCCCTGCTGCGGCCGCACCTGCTGCAAGTCAAAAATCAGCCACATGCCCTGATACGGGACGACCTTATAGCCGAACTCGCGGCGGCATATCTCCCCTTGCAGCGATTGGCCGTTGAGCGCGATTTCCAAGCGGTCGTCCGAGACCAAATCGACGATCCTGATCCGCAAGAGCACCTGACTGACGCGGCCTTCTTGCACATCGTCGGCCAAGTAAAAGGAAATGGTATGCCGCGCCCGGTCATCGGCTGCGATCTCCACTGGCAGCGCCACTGGGTACTGGTTCTCCTCGTCCGCTGTCCGCCGCGCCAGCACGTAGTGCTTGTCCTTCTCCTGCATCAGATCCCGACTACCCAGTTCGCTCAGCGCACTGCGCTCCTGGTCTCCTAAGGGCCAGGGCATAAACCACGCGTATAGCCCGTCACAGCCCCGATCCAACAGATTCATCGCCGCCGCACGAAGCTGAGCCGGAGTGGGGCAAACCCGCTCGGCCCCAACCGATTCATCAGATACGTAGGGCTGCAAGGTGCCATAGACCGCCGCGTCGGCCGCGTGCGCCGCCTCGACCAGCCAATCTATCGGCATGTCCCCGTCAAGGATCATATAGCCGTAGCGTATCGGCACCAAGAAATCCACTAACCCGCGCTCTAGCCAAGTCCGCACATCCAGCCCCTGCGCCAGATTCATATCCTCAGTGGGCAACACCCGCGCTCCGACCACCCCCGACCGCTGCCCGCGCACCCGCTCAGCGAGCTGCTCTACGTAGTCGGTCAGAATGGGCGTCGTTGCCTCCACATCCTCCTCCCGCAAAATGCGCGGCGCTCCGCCCGGCAGGGCAAAGTCTAGCTCAACGCCATCGGTTTCGTACTCAGTCGCCAGTTCATCAACCACCTGCAATATGTGCGTCCGCACCTCCGCGTGCGCCAGCCCGCCACCGCCGTCGGCCAGCCTGTGGGCCGGATCCATATTCCCGTAGGCGGCCATCCGCAAGCTGGCCCAGAAATCCATGTTGTGGTCGTGTGCCCGGTCGATGAGCACCGTCAGTGGGTCGAGCCCGCGCTTGATCAGGCTCTGCATGTTATACCAAGTGCGCCAATAGGCCGCCTGCTCAAAGGGCTGAATATCCGCTCCGAACATCATCCCCACTCGCGACGGATAAAAAAGCCCGTCGCCGCGCTCGACCCCATAGGCAAAAGTATCCACCCCCGTGCCTGCAACCTCGTCTATTGGCACCCAAGCGTCTTCGAGCGCCATCGGCGGTTCAAAGGCAAAAAGGTAGTAGTGCCGGGCGTCGTTAAAGTAGATTGTGCGCTGCTGCCGCATGTCGTATCCTCCTCATTTTAAGGGGAGTTGTACCCAAAAACTATATTCGCGGCTAATAAGCACTAATTATCAACTACTGACAATTGTGGGGAGCAAAAAGAAAAACTTGACGATGTGAAGGGGCTGTACGTTAATGAGAGTGCCCCTTGCACTTCATATCCTCTGTGGTCCAACGCGATCAAGAGTAAGTGTCCGTCGGAGAATATACTGGGATCGGATTTATCGCATGAAGATTGCTGCCTATCAGGCACCACTGCTCGAGAACGGCTCAATGGAAGCATTGAGCTATTTACGGACACAAATAGATGTATGCGAAGACAAAGGCGTCGAAATACTGTGCTGTCCAGAGGCGGTCCTTGGCGGCCTAGCAGATTACTCCGATAGGCCAGCCGAACTGGCATTCAACATCGAAAATGGTCAATTGGAAGAGTTTCTTTCGCCTCTCACCAGCGAGACAGTGAGTACGATTATTGGCTTGACCGAGTCGGCAAACACAGGGCTATACAATACGGCTATTATTTTTCACCGCGGTAAGGTATTCGGTCGATATCGAAAGGCGTATCCGGCGATTCGCAACTCGATCTATAATGCAGGTGACGAACTGCCAACGTTTACGCTTGGATCGTTGACATTTGGCATCATCATCTGCAATGACACCAATTATATCGAGCCCTCCCGAGTCATGGCAGCCAAAGGGGCGACTGTTCTTTTCGTTCCCACGAACAACTGCCTGCCGCTTAACAAGGCCGATGTGGTAGCTAGGGCTAGAAGCGCTCAGATCGCACGAGCAGTCGAGAACGGCTTGACTGTTATAGCGGCTGACGTCGCGGGGCATCAAGATGGATTCGCTTCCTACGGATCAACAAACATCATTGATCCCAACGGAGTGGTGCTTGCTTCGTCAAAGCCGTTTGTTGAGGATTTGCTCATCGCCGACATTGAACCGGAAGCTAACAGGGAAGTCGCAAAATGCCAGACGAATCGGCAATCCTAATTCCGGTGCCTAGAGCCGAGGAATTGGTCGGGGTATATCGGGACAGATATGATCCCGGAGCCAAGGCAGGGGTTCCTGCCCACATCACCTTACTCTATCCGTTTCTCGACCGAGAAGCCATAACCAAAAACAGTATCACTGAGGTTCAAGAGGTGCTCCAGAGTTTCCAGCCGTTCGACTTTTTCCTTGTCGAGGTGCGTAGGTTTCCAGGTGTCCTCTATTTGTATCCCGAGCCCGAGAATAAGTTCAAAAAAATGACCCACGCTCTAGTAAATCAATTTCCGGACCACCCACCCTACAAAGGGGCATATTCTTCCATCATCCCTCACCTTACCGTAGCAGATATGGATGATGCAGTTGCGTTGGAAGCAGTCGTCGAGAAATTTCAATCGGATGCTGAATCACACCTGCCGATGATGAGCCGCGCAGAAGAGGTTTGGCTTATGGTGGAACGCAACGGCAAGTGGAGAAAGCATACTTCCTTTACCTTGTGAAGCAATACCTCCAAGAAAGGTGAGCAGAATGTCTTCAGCCTCCGATACTCCGCGCGTTTATATAGGTGCCTATGGGCTTTGCCGCGATCCGTCAGGCCGGCTTCTCTTGGTTCGCATGGCTAGCGGACTGGACCAAGGAAAATGGACTATGCCAGGTGGCGGGATTGAGTGGGGAGAGCATCCGGAGTCTGCCCTGCTCCGCGAATTGGAAGAGGAAACGGGCATCGCTGACGTTAAGGCAATTGGAATCACTGAGGCGTATTCACACACTTATCCCAAAAGTGTGGAGCGTCCGTACGACTCGGTTCACCACGTCGGTATCATCTACAATGTTACTGTTAGCTCCCTCGACCTCAGATTCGAGCAAAACGGCACTGATCGTTGCGAGTGGTACACCGAGGATCAAGCCCGGTCGCTGCCACTCACTGCGGTGGGGGCATTCGCAGTTGACTTGGCGTGGCCGGCGTCTTAGCCACGCGTTCTATTGGTGAAGTGGAGGCACCACCCAACATGAAGCCCAAATTCGTTGGGAAATTAACCTATGAATTGGTTTGATCCAACTGATGACTCAGAACCAGTAATCAAACCTCGTGTTCAAGCAAAAGCCAGATACGACAACACGAGAGACATTAATTTGTCTAAAAAACTCCTAATGGTAGAAACCGGAGGTATGATCGACTATCTACTTGAGTCTCGATCGGGTCATATAATTCAAAACGAGGCAAGCTGCCAGCATTTCTGGAGAAACGTCCATTGTATACACTGGCAGCTACAAATCCAATTTCTATTATTGAAGGAGCCTACAGTGCTCCGGTGGCTGTGGATGTTCTTGAAACCGCGATTGCATATGGGGCGAAGCAGGCTTTTTTCTTTGGTATCTGTGGCGGAATATCGGGAGAGTTAAGTATTGGTGATGTGATAATTCCAGATGAAATACTCCGAATGGAGGGAACTTCATATCACTATAAAAAGGCGGGTGTGCATGCAAAACCGGATCAGAAATTAGTTCGTGAGTTCTGCCGTTTCCTCGAAGAAAATGGACAAACCTATGTTCGAGGAAAAACAGTAACAACAGACGGACTTTATCGACAAACTCTCAACCTTGAGCGGCACTGGCAAAAGGAAGAAATCCTCGGAGTGGATATGGAAATGTCCGCGCTGCTGACCGTATCTGAGTACCATCATGTTCCAGCGATGTCAGTCTTAGTGGTGTCGGACGTCCATCAATTAGAGGAGGGTGCGATGTGGAAATGGGGAGGTGCAACAAGGCGGGCGAGTAAGAAGCGGATACTTGATCTGTTGTTAGATTATATCATATCAGAGTAATGTCAAACTCCCATAACACAGCGACATGAGGATAAATCTCTGTCGGGAAGGGGACACGCACTTAAAACCGCCAAACGTCAAACGTCACCCTCAGTCTCGGAGATTATGAAGACAAAAAGGATAACCATCGCCGCAGTGGCTCACAGTTGCTCCACAGGCGATTCGGACAAGAACCTAGCGTTGATGGAGGAGGTCCTCGCTAATGGAGAAACCTCTGAGACAGACATATACGTCTTTCCGGAGTTGAACATCTCCGGTGGTGTAATATCTAAAACCGATCTTGTCGATCTCGGAGAAACAGTTCCCGACGGATCCCATGTGGGGGAAGTCTGTGCCTTGGCGAAGAGATACCGAACAGCCATCTGTGCTGGACTAGTTGAGACCTCAACAGACGGTATGTTCCTAACGCATTTCATTGCGACTCCGGATGGGTACGCGGGAAGCCAGAAGAAGCTAATTCCCCAGAACCCAACTAAGGCAGGTCCTTTCAAATCAGGCCAAACCCTCACACCCATTGACCTAGACGGAACCAAAGTAGCGATCTTGGCCTGCGCGGACTTCCTACTTCCCGAGCCAAGCATCGCGGCGGCCTTGGAGTCGATTGACCTGATCCTTTCTCCAACCGATTCTTTTGCTGCGTCCATGAGTAACAAGCTGAAAACCCTGCAGGCGGCAAGGGCAATGGACTGCAACGCCCACATCATCGCCGCTTTCCATATCGACGCACAAACTCAGTCTGAGCAGATTGCAGTCTTAGCATCGGATCCTGAGGGTAGGACGCTTCTACATAGAACAACTTCGTACCCCGGAACGCACGTCTTCCGGCTTGCTGTGGATCTTCAGCGACCGTCACCCCGCTGGGGTGGGCTACCAGCGAGGGTTCAACTACTGGAGAAGATGTTGGGGCCCTACTCGTGCTGA
>VXZF01000355.1 GCA_009845645.1 Gemmatimonadota bacterium
GCCTGCCGCTGACCTTGATCCTCGGGCTGTTGGTGCCGGGATTGGCGGCGCTAATTTTTGGTTTTCTCGTCTTCCGCAGCCGCATCAAGGGCGTGTACTTGGCCATTATCACCCAGGCGCTGGCGTTGGCGATGTGGCTATTATTCTTGCGCAACGAGACCATGTTGGGGGGGACCAACGGGCTGACGGATTTCAAGACGCTGCTGGGCTTTGAATTGGCCGAGCCGGCGACCAAGCGCGGGCTCTACGTGGTGGCGTGTGCGGCGCTGGTGGGGGCGTATTATCTCTGCCGCTATATCGTCGGCTCCAAGTTGGGCAAATTGCTGGTAGCCATCCGCGACAGCGAGCACCGCCTGCGCTTTATCGGCTACCACATCACCCGCTACAAGCTCTTCGTGTTTGTCGTCGCCAGCGCCTTGGCGGGTTTGGGGGGAATGCTCTACGTGCCGCAGACTGGTATCATCACGCCGGGGCGCATGGACGTGCAGGCTTCGATTGAGATCGTGGTGTGGACCGCGGTCGGCGGCCGGGGGACGTTGGTGGGCGCGATCGTCGGAGCCGTGCTAGTCAACTTGCTCTACAGCTTTCTCACCGGTGCGTTCCCCGGCACTTGGCTTTACTTCCTCGGCGCGCTCTTTGTCGGAGTGGTGCTGTTCTTTCCCGAGGGCGTCGCTGGCATAGTCGGGCGCTTGCGCCAGCGGCTGGTGCCTGCGTAACGAGAGTTGGGCGATGGACAATTTATACGTGCAGCAGTTGAGTGTGTCGTTCGACGGCTTTAAGGCGCTGGATATCGACATCTTTGAGGTCGCCCAAAATGAATTGCGGGTGGTCATCGGCCCCAATGGCGCGGGCAAGACGACCTTGCTCGACGTGCTCTGCGGCCGGGCGCGGCCCGACGTTGGCCACGCCTATTTCAAGGATCAGGACCTGACCAAGCTGAGCGAGGACGAGATCGTCGATCTCGGGGTGGGGCGCAAGTTCCAAGCGCCGACGGTTTTTACTTCGCTGACCGTCGCCGATAATCTGATGCTAGCTGTGAAGGCCAATCGCGGCGTCTTCGCCTCGCTGTTTTATCGGCTCCAAGCGGCCGAGCGCCGCCGGATTGAGGAGGTGGCCGAGCGCACGGGGCTGGAGGATGCGCTCGACGAGGTGGCCGGTACTCTGTCGCACGGTCAGAAGCAGTGGTTGGAGATCGCCATGGTCATCTTGCAGGATCCCACGCTCTTCTTAGTGGATGAGCCAGCGGCAGGTATGACCGACGAGGAGACTTTTCGCACTGGAGAAATCCTCCAGGGGCTAGCCGAAGATCACGCCCTGATTGTCATTGAGCACGACATGGAATTCGTGCGGCAAATCGCCCGCAAGGTCACGGTGCTACACGAGGGCAGAATTTTAGTCGAAGGGCCGATGGAAGCGGTGCAGAACGATCCGCGCGTCATTGAGTGCTATTTGGGAACGGCCATGGAACGGGAGGAGCGCAGTGCAGTCGGCTGAGACCACGCTGGCGGTGGAGGAGTTGGATATCCACTACGGGGGCAGCCGCATCTTGCGGGATATTAGCTTGCAGGTGCCCGGCGGCTCGATTGTGGCGGTGATGGGGCGCAACGGCGTTGGCAAAACGACGCTGCTCAAGGCGATCATGGGGCTGTTGGTGCCGAGCAAGGGCCGGGTGTTTTTTGCCGGTGAGGACGTCACGACGCTGACGGCTGATAAGCGCACTCGACGGGGGTTGGGGTACGTGCCGCAGGGCCGCGAGATTTTTCCTCAGTTGACGGTGCGGGAAAACTTGGAGATCGGCTTGCAGGCGCGCGAGGGCGGTGGCGAGGTGCCCGAGGAAGTATTCGCGCTCTTTCCGGTGTTGGCGGACATGCAGGAGCGGATGGGCGGCAATTTGAGCGGTGGACAGCAACAGCAGTTGGCCATTGCCCGGGCGCTGGTTGGCGAACCTAAGGTCCTGATGCTGGATGAGCCGACCGAAGGGATCCAGCCGTCGATCATTTTGGAGATAGAAAAGGTGTTGCTCCAGCTCAAGGAGCGGGGCGAGTTCGCCATTGTCTTGGTCGAGCAGTACTTCGACTTCGCGCGGCAGATCGCCGATCACTTCTTTCTTATGGACCGCGGCAGCATTCTGTTGCAGGGAACGGCCGACGAGCTGTCGGATGAAAGTATCAAGACCCATCTGACGTTTTGAGGGAGGATTCATGCGGCTTGCACCGAGGGAAATCGACAAACTAGTATTGCACAACGCCGGGTTTGTGGCGCAGAAGCGCTATGCCCGGGGCCTGCGGCTGAACTACCCGGAGGCGACTGCGCTGATCGCGGCGCAGTTGCTCGAATTTATCCGCGATGGAGAGCGGGTTGCCACCTTGATGGACAAGGGCAAGCAATTACTCGGCATTGAAGATGTGTTGCCGGGGGTGCCGGAGATGGTCCACGAGGTGCAGGTGGAGGGCACGTTTCCCGACGGTACCAAGCTGGTGACGGTTCACCAGCCGATCTGCCGGGCGCGGGGCAACTCCGAGTTGGCGCTCTATGGGTCGGGGCTGGTGCGCGTGGGAGAGACGTGGTCGCCGGACAACGCGTCCAGCGCCGCTCCTGGGGAAGCGCTGGTGGCGGATGAGGAACTCGCGCTGAACGCGGGCCGCGAAAAAGTGGAGCTTGAAGTGGCGAACATGGGCGACCGCCCCGTGCAGGTGGGGTCGCACTTTCCCTTTTTTGAAGCCAACGCCGAATTACGCTTTGACCGTGCGCGAGCCTATGGCTTTCGCCTCGATATTCCCTCGGGAACGGCGGTGCGTTTTGAGCCGGGGGAAACCAAGACGGTGACGCTGGTCGCCGTAGCTGGCAAGCGCGTCGTCCACGGCGGCAGCGGTTTGATCGGCGGAGCCTTGAGCGACGACAACAAGCAGGCGGCGCTGGCGCGAGCGCAAGAGCGCGGCTTTTTAGGAGCGGAGTAATCATGCGCATTGATCGATGCGCTTATGCGGATATGTACGGCCCCACTACGGGCGACCGGGTGCGGCTGGGCGACACGGATTTGGTCGTCGAGGTCGAGCATGATCACACTGTGTACGGCGAGGAGTGCAAGTTTGGCGGCGGGAAGGTGCTGCGCGACGGCATGGGGCAACAGAGCGGCGCGAGCCAAAAAGAGGCGCTGGACTTGGTAATCACCAATGCGCTGGTGCTCGACTACACGGGCATTTACAAGGCCGATATCGGCGTCAAGGATGGGCGCATCGCTGGGATCGGCAAGGCTGGCAACCCGGACATTATGCCGGGCGTTGCCGAGCATATGGTCGTTGGCGCGACCACTGAAGTGGTGGCCGGAGAAAAGCTGATTTTGACGGCTGGGGCGCTGGACGTGCACGTGCATTTTATCTGCCCGCAGCAAATTGAAGAGGCCATTGCCTCGGGCATCACCACGATGCTCGGGGGCGGCACCGGACCGGCGACTGGAACGAATGCGACCACTTGTACTCCAGGGGCTTTTTACATCCGGACAATGCTACAGGCGGCCGATGCTTGGCCGCTCAATTTTGGCTTTTTGGGCAAGGGCAATTCGTCGTTGCGCTTAGGGTTGGCAGCGCAAGTTGAGGCCGGAGCTTGCGGCCTCAAGCTGCACGAGGACTGGGGCACGACGCCAGCGGCCATTGATGCGTGTTTGGCAGTCGCCGAAGAATTCGACGTGCAGGTCTGCATCCACACCGACACGCTCAACGAGTCGGGATTTGTCGAGGCGTCGCGGGTGGCTTTCAAAGGGCGGACGATTCACACCTACCACACCGAAGGCGCTGGCGGTGGCCACGCCCCCGACATTATGCGGCTTTGCGGCGAGACCAATGTGCTGCCCTCTTCGACCAACCCGACGCGGCCCTTTACGGTCAACACCATAGACGAACATCTGGACATGCTGATGGTCTGCCACCACCTCGACAAGAATATCCCCGAGGACGTGGCCTTTGCCGAGAGCCGGATTCGCGAGGAGACCATCGCCGCCGAGGATATTTTGCACGACTTGGGCGCGCTGTCGATTATCGCTTCGGACAGCCAAGCGATGGGCCGAGTGGGGGAGGTGGTGTGCCGGACTTGGCAGACGGCGCACAAGATGCGCCAGCAGCGGGGCCTGTTGCCCGAGGACGCGGGCGGTGCCGACAACTATCGCGCGCGGCGCTACGTCGCCAAATACACCATCAATCCAGCCATTGCCCACGGGCTCTCGGCCCAGATCGGCTCGGTGGAGACGGGTAAGCTGGCCGATTTGGTGTTGTGGCAGCCGGCTTTTTTCGGCGTCAAGCCCGAGCTGGTGATTAAAGGTGGAGTGATTGCTTACGCGCAGATGGGCGATGCCAACGCTTCGATACCTACGCCGCAGCCCGTGTATCCGCGCCCCATGTTCGGGGCCTATGGCAACGCGGTTGGGCCGACTTCGCTGGCTTTTGTTTCGCAGGCGTCGCGCGAGCGGGTGGGCGAGTACGGGTTGGCAAAAGAGGTCGTGCCGGTTGAGCATTGCCGCGACATTGGCAAGGCCGATATGCGGCTCAATGACGTGGTGCCCAATATCGAGGTTGATCCGGAGACTTATAAGGTGAAGGTTGATGGCGAGGAGATTACTTGTGAACCGGCGGAAAAATTGCCGCTGGCGCAACTGTATCACCTGTTCTAAATGAATCGCCTCTATCCGTTAATGCACCTAGCCGACAGTGCGCTGCCGGCTGGTGGCTACGCCTTTTCCAATGGCTTGGAGGGGGCGTATCAGTTGGGCTTGTTGGATGCGCCTGGGGCGCTGGAAGAGTTCGTGCATTCGGCGCTAATGGCTGCGGCCTACGGCGAGATTCCCTTTATCCATTCCTGTTATGCAGAATCCGACGAATATGCCGTGGCGGAGATGTTGCATTTCTACGATGCGATGATCGCGGCTCCGGCGATGCGTCGGGCGAGTTTGATCTTGGGCAAGAACTGGTTGCGGCTGATGGCTGGCTTGTACCCGGAGGTCAAGTTCGCAAAACTGCGGCGGGTGCACGCGCACTACACGGTGGTTTTTGGGTTGGCGTTGAAGGCTGCTGGCTTTGCACAAGCTGCCGCCCAACAGCTTTACATGTTTCAAGTGCTTAGGGATCAGATGAGTGCCGCAGTGCGCCTCGGGATCGTTGGGCCGATGGAGGCGACGCGACGGCAATTGGGTCTGTATGGGCATTGCGAGGAATTGCTGGCGGAAGTTGCGGGACGACCGTATGCACAAGCGACGCGTTGCGCGCCGCAGCTCGACATCGCCCAGAGCGTACACGACGATCTTTATTCGCGCCTTTTCCAAAGTTGAGGGGGATATATGGGGCACGACCACGATCACACACACGAGCCTTTTGACTCGCCTGGACTTTTCGTCGAGCGCGAAGGCTCGGACCCGCACCGCGATTTTGCCGACCGCGCCTTTACTGTGGGGATTGGTGGGCCGGTTGGCAGCGGCAAGACGGCGCTGTTGCAGGCTTTGTGCGAAAGGTTGCGCGACGAGTATAGCTTGGGGG
>VXZF01000034.1 GCA_009845645.1 Gemmatimonadota bacterium
CGTCAGCCGCAGCGAGACCAAACGCGGCGGGATCGACCCCTTTCGCCCGCACCTCGGCGCAATCCGTCCGGTTGGCAGCGTCGCCTACAAGCTGGCCCTAGTCGCTGCGGGGGCCTGCGACCTCAACTTTAGCATCCAAGACAAAAACGAGTGGGACGTTTGTGCCGGCGACCTGTTGGTGCGCGAGGCCGGCGGACTCATGCACACGTGCGGCCACCAAGTGCGAACCTACAACCAAGCCGATACCCTCATCCCCGGCGGACTCGCCGCGGGCAATGCGACGCTGGTATCGCACATTCTCCACCTAATGCACGAGCAAAAGCAATGATAACGTCCCGGATCGCAGCGGATTTTGTCGAAGAGTACGCCACCCTCCTCGAACTCAGCGGGGCCTCCCCCTTCCGAGTGCGCGCCTACGCCAATGCCGTGCGCGCCCTCGAAACCCTGACGTCCCCCCTCGACGAACTCCTCGCCGCCGGGACTCTGACTGAGGTCAAAGGCATCGGCGATAGCGTGGCCGAACTAGTCGCCGAGTTGGCCGACACCGGCACGGCCCAAGCCTATGAAAAGCTACGGGCCGCAACACCCGAGGGTCTGCTCGACATGCTGCGGGTCCCCGGCTTGGGACCGCGCAAGATCGTCGCCATCCGCAAAGCCCTCGGCATTGAGACCCTCGACGCCCTCGAACAAGCCTGCCGTACTGGCCAACTCGCCGCCCTCAAGGGCTTTGGCTCCAAGACCCAGGCAGCCATTCTCAAGGGCGTCGAATTCATTCGCGCCCACGAGGGCCACTGTCGCGTCGATAGCGCTCACCAAAGCGCTCAAAGCCTACTCGCAACCCTGTGCTCCCACGCGCAGCACTTTGCCATCGCCGGAGAGCTGCGTCGAGCGCGGGAGACGGTCCAACAGCTCGACTTCGTAATCAGCACCACCGACACCGAGGCCGCGACTGCGGCCTTTGTCTCCCACCCGGATATCGCCGAGGTCATCGCGCCGAGCGCAGGGCGGCTGTCCAACGGGCTGCAAACCAACTTGCACGTGGTCTCAGACGATGCCTTCTCCGCAGCCCTACACTACTACACAGGCAGCGAGGAACACCGCACCGCACTGTGCGCCAAGGCCACCGAGCGCGGACTAGTCCTCGACGAACGCGGGCTCTGGCGCGGCGACGAGCGCATTGAGTGCGCGGATGAAGCGGCTTTGTTCGCCGCCTTGGGCCTCGCCTACATTCCGCCGGAGTTGCGCGAAAATCAAGGTGAAGTCGAGGCCGCGGCCGCCGACGCGCTGCCCGAGCTGGTAACGACCGCCGACATCCGCGGCCTGCTCCACGTGCATTCGACTTATTCGGATGGGGCCGACAGTCTGGAAGCTATGGCCCGCGCCGTGCAAGAACGCGGCTTTGAGTACATGGGCATTGCCGACCACAGCCAAGCTGCGGCCTACGCCGGGGGGCTTCGCGTTGAGGAAGTCCAGCGTCAATGGGAGGAAATCGACCAGCTCAACGAGGAATTGGCTCCCTTCCGCATCTTCAAGGGCATTGAGTCGGATATCCTCGGCGATGGCTCCCTCGACTACGACGACGATCTGCTGGCCCAATTCGACTTCGTGGTCGCCTCGGTCCATTCGCAGTTCAACCTGAGCCGCGACGCCATGACCGCCCGCATCGTCCGCGCCATCGAGCATCCGGCAACCACCATCGTCGGCCATCCAACCGGGCGCTTGCTTCTCGACCGCGAAGGCTATGCCGTCGATATCGACTCGATCATCAAAGCCGCCGCCCGCTGTGGAGTCGCCCTCGAAATCAACGCCCATCCGTCGCGGCTCGACCTCGACTGGCGGCACGTCAAAAAGGCGCGCGACCGCGGCGTCCAAATCGCCGTCAACACTGACGCCCACAGCGTCGCCGGCCTAGACCATCTCGACTACGGCATCGGCATCGCCCGCAAGGGCTGGCTCCGCGCCGCCGACATCCCCAACGCGCTCAGCCGCGAAGCCATTGCCGCTTGGTTCCAAAGCTAAAGGGCCGCCCCGCCTGATCGGCTTAGCCGGACCATCCGGTGCTGGTAAGACCACGCTCGCCCGTGCCCTTCAGACCCACCTGCCCGGCCCAACCACCGTGCTCTCCCTAGACTCTTACTACCGCGATTTAGCCGACCTGTCCTTGGCAGAAAGGGCCCGCGTCAACTTCGACGCCCCCGAGGCCATGGACCACCAACGCCTCGCCGCAGATCTCCGCCAACTCGTCGCTGGCCACCGCGTCGAAATCCCAGTGTACGACTTTACCTCCCATACGCGCCAAACCAACCAACAAAGCCTCACCCCCACCGATTTCCTAATCGTCGAGGGCCTCTTTGCCCTCTACTGGCCCGACATCAACGCCCTCTACCACCTGCGCCTCTTCGTCACCGCTGCCGACGCGCTCTGCTTGGAGCGCCGCCTCGCCCGCGACCGCGTCGAACGCGGCCGTTCCCCTGCCTCAATCCGCGACCAATACCAAGAGCAGGTGCGTCCAATGTACCACCGATACATCCAGCCCACCTCTCGCTACGCGGACCTGATCCTCGACGGCAGCACATCCACCGAAGAACAGATCGCAGTCGTCCTAACTGCCTTGTAGGGAAAAGGTTGCCGCTACAATCTATCTGACTACTAGAGGTCAGTAGCAATGTTCCCGTATAATCCGTCAGCTAGAGCCCACTAAAACGGCCCGGCGTGGTGCGAAGGCTCATTGACGTAGCGCTGGGTTTCCAGATCGAGGGTAATTTCGCAATGAGGAGGCAAGGTGATGCTCAGGTGCTTACCATCAACGGCTAGCTCGCGCTCCTCAGTCTCCAAGGGCGGGGCCGCATACGTGCCGGCATAGCCGCCCATCCAACCCGGATATTCACTGGTGCGGCTGTGGTACGCAGCCCGGCCAAAGCGGTGCTCGCCAAAAGCGCCGCCCTGAATGACCAGTTCCCGGCTCTCGTTGTGGTTCAAATTGACCAAGCGCACGACTGTGCGATTCGCTTCGAGCTTTTCCACCAAAGCGCCGACGTCTTCGGGCAGGCCGGGGCGACGGCGCTGGGCGTCAAAGTAGCGCAGGCGGGCGTGCAGTAGGCCGCCGTTGTAAATGGGTTGCGGGCCGCCCATAGTGAGTTGGATGAGCGCTTCGGAGGAGACCGGATTGCCCCATTGCCAGTGGTGGACGTGGTGGCGGGTGCCTACGTCTTGATCGGCGCGCATTTGGGCCAAGCGACGGCCGGCCACTTGGTACGTAGCCTGCAACATTTGCTCTGGATAGGTCGGGTTGCCCCCGGCCAAAAAGCGCACCCAAGGGGCCTCGTGGCCCGAGTCCTCTTTGTTGTGAAAGGGGAACACCGCGGCCCAGTCGAACGCCTCTTTTTGCCGAATCGCCTCCATGCGCTCCCAGTCGCCCTCGTCCATGGACAGATTCCACAAGGTCACCGGGTACACCGGACTCATGGGCTGCCAGTCGAACCAGCCAGCGTCGCCGTAGCGGTAGGGTACCAGCAAGGTCTCGCTTTTTTCGCCCATAGCGGCAAATTGACTCGCCCAGCGCTCGGCCACGCTCATGTACTGGTCGCGGATATCCTCCATGCGCCCTTGTTCCAAGATGCGGTCCATCTGCTGACGCGGCAGGTCGAGATAGGCCCGGTCGCGGGTCAACAGATAGGCATTGGCCGCTGCATCGAGCGTGGCTTTCTGCAACGTCAAAAAGCCGTGCGGAAAGGTCCAGCCGTAGCGCCCGCCGTACCAGTTGCCAGCGCAGTATTCGCCCACTTGGCCGGAAAGACCGACGTTGTCCGGCAACATGCCGCCGTTGGCTTGGGCGCGCTCCACCCAAGCGTCGGTGTATTCCACCACCCAAGCGCGGTATTTTTCATCGCCAGTGATTAAAAAGGCGTTGGTCACTAGCGAGGTGACGGCCAAGTTGGTCGGCGTGTCGCCCTGACGCCAGCGATCGAACAGGGTCTGCCCCATCAAGCGAGCTTTGGCCGGGTCGGCCAAGTCCTGTACACTGGTGATGCCGGGCAAGTCGAAAAAAGGCAGATTGTACACTTCCATGCTGCCGCCCAAGGGATTGTAGCTTTGTTTGTCGCGCTCGGCCAGCGGGGCGAAATAGGGGCCGTGGCTACCGTTGAGGCCCGAGCGCAGAATTTTGTGCTCGGGGTCATAGTTTTGCGCTTCGGGATCTTCGTTGAGGTAAAAGCCGGCAAAGCGGCAGGCCCGTTCGACGCGCCGGGGGGCGTTGGGGTGGGCTAAGCACAAGTGGTAAAAGCAGATGTCGCTTTCCGCTTGGTGCATCTGGTCTTCGCGGATGCCGTATTCCTTGCTGACCGTGCCCAAGCGGGTCAGTTGGCGGGTGATGGCCTCCCACTGGTGGTCGGCCAAGTGCAACAGGTGCTCGCCGCCGCCCATCAGATACACGAGCGGCCAATTAAAAAAAGGCTCGTAGAAATCGTCGGGGCTGCCGCCGCCCCACTCATCCTGCCAGATGAATTCGCCGTCCTCGCGGGTGAAGTGGTGGAGAAAGGGCTGCACCGATTGGTCCAAGGCGTCGAAGAGGCGGCGCTGCCACACGGCCCAATGGGCTGGCGAGTTGAGTGGGATATTGGCAGTTATGGCGGGCATGTCCTTGCTCCTGAGAGATTTGATAGACGGGTGTGGGGTGATTTTAGGGAGATCAAGAGCGCGTGTAAAGCAGCTTGACAGGCCGAGACGGGCCGGTTTATTTGCGCTTGCTTGGGGATTTTCGCTTTAAGGCGTGGACTAAAACGGCTATTTGAGAAGGATACGCCATGCGCGGCTATATCCGGTTTTTGCTTTGGGGACTGCTCCTGTTGGGGGTGGACGGTTGCACGCCCGCCCTGCCCCCAGGACCGCTGCGCATCCAAATCACCGGGGAAGAGTTCATCTGGCAACTCCGCTACCCAGGCCCCGACGGCGCGCTGCACACCGCTGACGATATAACCAAGCCGGGGAAGGAGTTACACCTTCCACTTGGCATAGAAGTTGAAATCGAACTGACAAGCCGGGACTACATCTACACCTTTGCCCTACCCCATCTCGACCTACATCAGGTGGCCGTGCCCGATCTGACCTTTGCGCTGGTTTTCACCCCACAGACCTCCGGCGTATTCGCCTTTGTCGGCGACCAAATGTGCGGCTTCGAACACGAATCGCTCAACGGCCGCGTAGTGGTCGAATCTCCAGCGGCTTTCCTCGATTGGCTGACGGGGCCGTAAATTCCCCACCCTAGCCGTCAGCCTCCCCTCAGTCCAGCCGTATCTCCTCCCCCGCCTCTTGGCTCCGGTAGATCCCATCGAGGATCTTCATCACCTGTAGAGATTGTTCCGGCGGCACCGGCGAGGGCCGCCCTTGGGCAATCGCCTCGGCAAATTCCACACATTCCTGCGCGTGGGCTTCGAGGCCGTCGTACATCAGC
>VXZF01000479.1 GCA_009845645.1 Gemmatimonadota bacterium
TAAAGCCCAATCCCACGATCGCTGCACGGTATCTCGTTTCTCCTGCCATAGTATTCCTCCTTAGACGTTGCTCCAAATCATCAGGCCCCAAGGCCGAGTACACGTGGAATTCCCAATTCCTAATTCCTACTTCTCAAGCCGAGCACGCGCGCGCAGGTCCCGCCCATAATCGCCGCCAGATCCTCGGCCGAGAGGAACTCGCAGTAGTCCTCAATCCAGCGGCGAGACTGGCGATAGGTGCAAAACCGGTTCTGGAAAGGCATGTCAGTACCCCACAGCAGCCGCTCGGCACCAATACACTCGACCATCTGCTCAATCGTCGGCCACAATTCGCGGTACGGGTAGTCGAACACGTCGCCGAGGCGCACCGGGAAGCAGACTTCCAAGCTCAGATTCGGATTGTCGAATGGAGCCCATATCTCGTCGGGTAGTTCAATTCGACTCGGAGAACCGGCGGGATCGTCGTCGAGGAAAAGACGCCACGGGAAGCCGTGCGTGAGGCTGCACAGCACGTCCGGGTAGCGCTCCATCCAGCGCACCAAGATGTCGAGCTCTGCTAGGTAGCCGCGCCGCCGACTCTCCACGGTCTGCAACACCGACGCTTCGCCCGGCCCAGTGCCGAGCGTAAAAAATACGGGCACGCCGAGCGCGGCCACTGCCTCCCAAAACGGACGCAGATGCTCCCCATCCCACGGATCGGAGCGATAGTAATAGGCGTGGGGCGGGTTGAACTTGATGGCGTGCAGGCCGTGCTGCTCGACGGCGGCAGCAGTCTCGGCGATGACGGCATCGAGTTCACCAGCCAAGCGCCACTCATCAACGGGGGCCAGCGAATAAATGCGCTCTGGATCGACGGCGACCGACTCCGCCTGAAACGCGGGATCGCGGCCCAACATGGCATCGACGTGCAACAGGACCTTATCGACGCCAGCGTAGTCCATTTCGGCCAGCAAGTTGTGGGGCGTGTACTCCAAGTGGGGCAAATTGGGCGGGTAGAACTGCTTGGTGAAGTCCTCGCCGTCAATGGTCCACACCACCCGGCCCTTGTCGTGATCGACGCGGAAGTTGACGTCAGGCAAATTATCGAAATCCATGGCCCCACCAGGAGCTGCCAGCACATCGGAAGAGGCCGGTGCGCGGTCGCGAATGCGCCAAGCGGGCTGGTGGTGAGAGGCCTGACCGCCCTGGACCCAGCGCAAGTGATCGGCGGCGGTGGGATGCCCGGCGGGAGAATCGGCGGGGGGAAAGCAGTAGGCATGAGAGTCAATGATCATGGGCAGTACCTTGGCAGGCGCGGTCGGAGGTCACGAAAGCTCGCGCGCGAATTCGTAGGTCCAGTCAACGACCCGAAAACCGTAGTTGGTATAGAACAGGAAGGCGCGGTCGTTGTCAAAAGCGGTGCTGATGGCACCGTGGCGGTAGCCGCGCTCGCGCGCCAAGTACATGGCGTGTGCCAGCAGGAAGCGTCCGAGGCCACGGCCCTGATGCTCCTCTTCCACGCCGAGCCAGTCGCAGAACGCGAAGTCGTGGGCTTCGTCGGCAGCGGAGGATTCGGCACCGCTGACCAACTCGCACTCGCCGATACTGTCGCCGTCCTGAACGGCTCGGACCCGCAATCCCGGACGGGAACCGGCCCCCGGGCGATCCTCGACGCAAAGCTCGTAGTCGAGGCCGCTAGCATCGCTAGCCAGCTTCGGCTGCATGTCCAGCCAGTCGAGAAACACCTCGCCGCCGGTCTTGGCATAGCCGCGAAAGCGCACCAGGGCCTGCACGTGATCGAGGTGATCGGACAAGTAGGCGTGGGGGAAGGCATAAAACGGGTAACGCCAAGGTTGCGGCATGACGACGCTGCGCCGCAGATCCCGTTCGCGCATCCAAGATTCGGCCGCTGCCAACAGCGCATCGCCCACGGTGCGCTCGCCGCGGCGGTAGGCTAAGAAGCGGATCACGCCAATCTCGTCCTTCTGCCACTTGTTCGTCGCTTGGCGACCGACGTGGACGAATCCGTCGCCACCTGAGCCTGCCACGAGGACGGCCTGCTCGAGCAGCCGCGTCTCCTCGCGCTCGATTTCACCTGCCTGCAGCGTTTCATCCAGAGAGGATGGTGCCACCAGCCAGCAGTGAGGAACGTGACCGACGAGCAGTGCATTGTAAATGTCGCAGATGGCGGACAGATCGTCCGGCAGGTAGGGTCGGACCGCAATTGTCATGGAAGGAAGGGTATGTTTCTCAGAGAATGATGTCAACGAAAGGGACCATGAATTCAAGGATCGAGCGCAGCTTGACCCATCATCAGAAACGCCGTTTATTCGGTCCTATCCACTGTCGCCCCCAACCTTGCGCAACCGCGGCTCCCCTCATTCCAAGACATTCCAGAGTGCCGAAGGAACGCTACCATGGAGAAAACCCATGTCCATAGAACGAGTAATGCAGCGAATACTACTAGCACTAGTAGCGATGGCGATTGCAGCCTCGGCCTGGGGGGATGAGATCGGCGAAGCGGGACGGCTACCCGTCGGGACAGTAGCTGCTGAAGACGGGGAAACAGACGCCCTCAGCGATATGCTGCGCTCTGAAGAGCTGAGCTTAGGTCTAATCGTGGGGGCGTTGGCGCTGGCCCTTTTTCTCGGCGCGGCACACGGCCTAGAGCCGGGACACGGCAAGACCATCGTCGCCGCCTATCTCGTCGGCGCGCGCGGCACCGTGGGCAATGCCCTTTTTCTTGGAGGTGTGGTCGCCCTCACACATACCTCTAGCGTCATTTTGCTAGGTCTAGTAGCGCTCTTTGCCTCCCAGTACATCCTTCCGGAACAAATCTTTCCTTGGCTCGGCACGGCTTCAGGTCTCCTGATCATGGGGCTAGGCACATGGCTTTTGGTCAGTCACCTCAGAGGCCGAGGCTTTGGGCACAGCCACGCCCATGGAGAGTATCTCCACGAACACGCCCATGAAGAAGAGCACCTCCACGAGCACGTCCACAGCCACGCCCATGGAGAGTATCTCCACGGACATACCCACGAAGAAGAGCACCTCCACGAGCACGTCCACAGCCACGCCCATGGAGAGCATCACCGCGAACACAGCCATGAAGAAGAGTATCTCCACGAGCACGTCCACAGCCATTTCCATGGGGAACATCATCACGAACACAGCCATGAAGAAGAGCACCACGGCCATCACGATCACCCTCATGGGGAACATCATCACGGCCATAGTCATGAGATACCTAACAAAGTAACCCTCGGCAGTTTGCTAACGCTGGGGATTTCCGGCGGTATCGTCCCCTGTACAGGGGCCTTGGTGATCTTGTTGCTAGCAGTGGCCTTGCATCGCATTGCCTTTGGTTTGCTGCTTCTGGTGACTTTCAGCGTCGGGCTGGCCGCAGTCCTCATCGCCATCGGCGTGCTCATCGTCAAGGCGCGCCCGCTCGTGGAGCGCTTCTCGGGCGACGGCCGCTGGATTCAGCGGCTACCCATTGCGAGTGCCGTGGTCATCATCGCCGTTGGCTTGGGGATTGCGCTCAATTCGCTGAGGATTGTCGATTAGCAAACGGCGCGAGCGGGGCTATCGGAGCAGCAGTTCATCCGCTTCCTCGCGGCTCGATGCCCGAGAAAATTGGCGCAGAACGTCGCGGCGATCTTGCTCGGACAACTTCTGTAGTTCCTCCCGGAACAACTCGACCGCATCCAAGCGACTACTATCATACGAGAACGCCCTGAGCAACCGCGACGCACTTTGCTTCGTGAACCCGTCTTTGAAGTGCGGCGCGACAACCCTCAGCATCTCGTTCCGGCCACTATCGAAGCTGCCGACTTGGGCATAGGATACGAGATCGTCGGCACTCACCGCCGGGAAGTTCGATTCGAGCGCGACACCGACTTTGAGCATCGCCAGACGACCCGAATCGTACGAGTTCGTCCGCACCAATGCGAGCATCTCATCCGCGTTGTGCAGGTCTAGCTTCGGCAGCAACGCCTTGAGCATCGCCAGACGACCCGAATCGTACGAGTTCGTCTCCACCAATGCCAACGCCAACGACCCAGCTATGCGATCCAGCTTCGGCAGCAATGCCTTGAGAATGGCCTCCCGACCCGAATCGTACGAGTTCGTCTCCACCAACGCCACCGCCAATGATCCAGCTATGCGATCCATCACGACGACGCCTTCCTCAACTACATCAGTCCTGCCGCTGTCAAAGCTCTGCAAGCGCACGTGCCGCAGGAGAGTCTCGGCGTCCAAATCGTCGAGTGATTGGTAAAAGGCACCGATCAGTGCCGTGCGGCCTGAATCGAAACTCATCGACTCGATTGCAATATCGGCGCGCTCGCCCTTTAGGCGGCCGCGGGGAATCAGAACCTCGACGCAGAGTTCCGTACGAGTACCGTCCCAAGGGATCTCTTGGAGAATTGCCGCTAGGTCGCTCGTGGACCCGGAGTCAGATCGCTCTAGCAGGATGTCACTCAGCGCGACGATGGTCTCCGGCGTCTGTGCAACGGCTACGAGGCGGCCAAAGCTCTGGGGGCCGACATCACTTAGTTTCTCTGCCCCGGCGAGGAGAAGATCGTCGATGACGTGCGAGAACTCGCCTTTTCCTCGGCTATATACGATCTCCCGGTCGTTAATCACGGCCTTGATGATCGACTTTATCGACTTTATCGCGCCATCCGTTAGCCGGGGCGGAATGGCGACCGCTTCGGTCAGCAGCACGAGATGCTCACTGTCTATGGCTTCTACATCGTCGAGTGCCTTCAGCAGCGCATCGTGGTGTGCGTCCGTCTCTGGAAGTTGCACCGTATCGAGCAACTTCCGCGTTTCCTCAATGTCAGCGGTCGTAATGAGCATCGCCGGGTCGGGGAAAGCCTCGGCGAAATCCGGTCCGGTCCTTGCACCCGCGATCCCGACGCCGTAGCTGAGAAGGAGAAAGGTAAGAGAGATGAGAAGAGGAGAGAAAGGGCGCATGTCGATACCTCTGATTTTGGAGCAACTTCGTGTTTCAATTGGGACGAGATCATGCAAATAAGCCAATCGCCATACGCTCCTGATCATCTCGGAAAGCGACTGTAGATGATGAACGATTCGCTCCGTTGTCGTCATAGGAAGTGAGACTTCTTCGTACAATCTGCCGCCGCTCAGGGCAACTGCGTGCTGCCCATCAGATAGCGGTCCACCTCGCGGGCCGCACCCCGCCCCTCATTGATCGCCCACACGACCAAGCTCTGGCCGCGCCGCATGTCGCCAGCCGCGAAAACGCCTTCGACGCTAGTGGCGTATTTCTCGTACTCAGCGCGGGCGTTGGAGCGCTCATCGCGCTCGATGCCTAGCTGGTCAATCATCGCGTCCTCTGGCCCCCGAAACCCCATTGCCAACAGCACCAAATCGGCTGGCCAGACCTTCTCGGTGCCCTCGATCGGCACGGGCGTGAAGCGGCCGTTTTCATCCTTG
>VXZF01000158.1 GCA_009845645.1 Gemmatimonadota bacterium
TTTGTGGCTTTGGTTCCTCGCCGCAGCATCAGCTACGGGCGCGGCAGCGGACATTTCTTTGTGGCAGATCGGCGGCAGCGGCCTTCGCTGGGCCGATAGCGACTCGGCCCAGGTAATGATTGACTTTACCGGACCGAATAACTCGATCCAGCCAGTGCTGGTGAGTTCGGATACGACAGTCTTTCTCCTGCTCGAAAATTGGTCGCCGAAAAAGGCTCCGGACGAGCTAGGTTTTGTCGATGGCGAGCGGCCCCGAGCCTGGAAGGGTTGCTGCGGCACCTCATCGACGGTTGACAATGCGCTCAACCTCATCGACGGCAGCGGCAAGACGTACAATCCGGTGACCAGCAACAGCATTAACAGCGAGTACTACACCATTGATTTGGGCGTGCCGGTGCCGTTGTTCCGCTTTGCTATGAGCACGCCGGACAAGGGGTTTTTCCGCTCGGACGGAACCCCGCTAGAAGAAGACTCCATCCCGGCCTTTGAGGTGTCGATCGCCCCAGACACCAACAACGACGTGCTGAACACGTCCAACCCCATCGGGGAAGTCATCGTCGAGGCGCGCGAGAATGTGGTCCCCAAGATAGCCGCAGATTTTCCCTTACAATACGTGCGCTACGTGCGCTACAAGCGCAAGAATTCAATCCTCGACGAGGCGACGAATCAGTCGTCTGGGCATTCGGGCACAGCGCGCAAGGGGACGGTGGCTGAGTTCTTCCTCTGGGGAGAGGGAATCCCCAAGCGGGCCACGTACAAGACGACTATTTTCGATCTTGGCACAGTCGTCAACTTCGGGCGGCTGTTCTGGAAGGCCACGCCCATGCGCCTAGTCAACGGCGTGGCCGAGGAAGCCCCGGACGCCAACGTGCAGATCGAGGTTGAAGCGCGCACCGGAATCGACTCGAATCCAGATGTCTACTACGAGTTCACGGATATGGGAACGCGCGTCGTCGTCGAGCAACAACGCTATCAGGGCGTGCTGAAAAACCAGAGCGCAGCCGTTACTAATGCCGACGGGCTGGGCGGCACTCTGACCCTTTCCACTCGGCCCAAGCCGGGGCTCCGCGCCGGCATTGAGTACGACCAACAAAACTGGACGTTCTGGTCTTTTCCGACCACTGAGTCCGACCGACCCCTCAACCTCAACCGGGGGTCGCATCTGCAGATCAAAGTGGTGCTGCACAGCGAGCGATTCGACGAGTTCGTGCGCCTCGATTCTCTGTGGATTGAGACCTCGCCGATCTTGGCCAGCCGCGTCGTAGCTGAGGTGGCCGAACTCGGCCAGCCCAATCCAGCGCGCGGCGTGGCCGAGGTGGCCTTGGGCGAAAGGACGGACTTCACCTACTACATCAAGGCGGAATTCGCGGCCGGTGAGGTGGGTTTTGACGCCCTGCGGATTAGCACGGGCAGCGCACAAAACGAGTTCAAATCGCTGGAAATGGATGGGGTTACAACCGACCCGGCTGGAGTCGTGGTTGAGGACGACGGCTTTGTCGTGCAGTTGCCGCAGCGCATAAGCAGTGCCCACAATCCGGATTTGCGGGTGACCTTTGCCGCCGAAGTCTTCGACTTTGCGCGAACTTTTGAGGGCGAAGTTTTTAACACCGACAGTGCCGATCTGCCGCAGCCAGTGGAGGGTGGGGACGTCAGCAATGCGATCGGCACCAATAGCCTGCGAGTCTTGGCTGCGAGCGCAGCCAATCCGCAATTAGTGCAAGATGTGCAGTTTTCCAGCGGCGTGATCACCCCCAACGGCGATGGGGTCAACGACGAGTTGGTCATTTCCTACTCGCTCTTCGCGTTGCCGCAATCGGTGCCGGTACAGTTGCAAGTGTTTTCGCTGGACGGTCGTCAGGTGGCGCAAGTCCAGCGCGGCCAGCAGGGGTCCGGGCCTCAGCAATTGCACTGGGATGGTCGCGACCAGCGCGGTGCGACGCTCGTTCCGGGCCTTTACCTTTTGGGCATCGGCATCGAAGCCGAAGACAAGAGCGCCCTACAATTGCGGCCCATTAACATCGCTTACTGAGGAAATCACTCATGTCCAATCGCGCCATCGCCTTAGTGATGATACTCGCCTGCTACGCGCACGCCGAGTTTCTCACCTTTGACAGCCAAGAGGCTTGGGAGGCCAACTGGTCGCTCAAGCCCCAGCTAAACATCTTCACTCCAGAGGGGCACTTGGGGCTGCTCAAGTTCCGCAAGGACATCAATGCCGCGCTAGATGCCCATCTCTTCGTCCACCCGACCAATGAGCGTGGGGATGTGGCCGGTGGCATTTGGTCTGCGCTGAGTAACCCGAACGACGCTCCTCAAATCATCGACGGGGATGCCGCCACCTTTTGGCAGCCAGCCGGCAGCGATCCGCTCGACAAGTGGATCGTGCAAATCGACTTGGGCCGCGCGGTACTGGCCAAAGAGATCCGCATCCACTTTCCCGATGAAGAGGGGGCCAAACCCTTCCGCCAGTTCAGCGTCTTCGCCTCTACAGGTGCCCACGTGGCGGCTTTAGAGGATGTATATCGCTTCGCGCCGGTCTATCGCACAACTAAACCCAACTTGGATACGTATGTCAGCTTTGGGTTCAAGCCGGCCGTGGAGGATACCACCCGTGCTGTGGAACAACTAAGCGGTGCCGGAGGCAGCGCGGACTTTACCGCTCCGGAGTTTACTGGTGATGCCAATACCGCCACCACGGGAGGACGCAACAAGGTAGTGGCTACCGGCCAAGCGGATTCGCGGGTAGCCGTTAACTCTAGGTGGCAGATGATCCAGTTCATCCGCTTCCTCGTCGATGAGCACCAGCTCGACGGTGCGCTTGCCGAGATCGAGGTCATTGCCGTTGGTGACAACATCAGCCTTGGGGTCGAGGAAAAGGGCGGCACGTACATCAATGGATCGCGGGCGACCGACCCCTTCTTTTGGCTCGACGGCAATCTCAATACGTACGGGGTCATCGAGGTGCATCAGCAGTTTACCGAGTCGCGCGGCACGGCTTTTGAAGGGGGCTTGTGGTGGCAGGTGGATTTGGGGGCGACCTACTGGGTGGACGACGCGTTTGTCTATTGGCAAAAAGCTGGTGAGCGTCTCGCCGACTTCCGCTTGGGTACCAATAATGCCGGCACAGGGTACACTTTCTTCTCTTCTGACGGCACCAAGACCCTGTCTGGCGACATCGACTTTAATACGTGGATTTTTGAACCGGAGTGGACCAATGCCCGCGAGCAATACAAGCGGCACTACCGGTATTTGTTCAATCCGCGCAAGGTGCGGCACATCTTCTGGCTGGCTCTACACGACTTGGGCTGGCGTGCCCATCCCATGGAACTACAGATGTTCTCTCCAGGCCACCCGGCCGAGGTCGTGATCCAATCGAATTTTTTGGATCTGAGCGCGCTCGCTGGCGATGGGCAGCCCAAGGTGATCAAGGCCCTCCACTACGACGCCGATCTGCCGCCCAATACCCAGATCGAACTGCGCTCTCGCTCGGGCAACGAGATGGGCGAGGTGTACACTTTTCACAACAAGATCGGCGAGGTAGTAACTGAGGAGAAGTGGAACAGCTCGCCCAAGGTACTGCGGGGCCGAGTGGATACCTCGGTCGTTGTCGGGGAGGCTTGGAGCGAGTGGAGCAACGTGTACAAGCTGTCGGGCGAGCCTTTTAAGTCGGATTCGCCGCGCAAATTCGTGCAGCTAGAGTTGGTTATGAGCACGGAAGATCCCGAGGTGGCTCCCACAGTGCGCTCGGTTGAGTTGGAATTCGTCGATGCGCTGGTCAACGAGGCGCTCGGGTCGATTCTGCCCCGCCAAGCTAAGCCCAACGAGGATACCCGTTTTACCTATATGCTGTGGCCGTCCGTGACCTCGGAGAACACAGGTTTTGATCGCCTGCGCTTGGTCGTGCCCGACTTGGTGCGGGCCGATGAAGTCGAGGTGACAGTCGCAGGTCAGGTGGTTGCGCCGACGGCTATGAACATTGCCGCGGATTCGCTGTTGATCGACTTGCCACAGGTGGTTCAAGGCGACTCCGTGCAGGTCGCCTTCACTACTCGGCTGGTGCGGAACGCCGCCGTCGTAGATGCCGACTTGGGCCTGAGCGACGCGCCCGGCCTGTGGCAGGACGTCGAGCCGGCTGAGCGTCGATCTAACGTGGTACTTCTACCCGAACTGGCCGACAGCGACCGCTTGATTGGCGACTTGCAGCTTTCGAGCCGAGTGCTCACGCCCAATGGCGATGGAGTCAACGACGCTGTGGAGTTGAGCTTCGTCGTCTTCAAGGCCCAAGGTGCGGTGCCCATGGTTGAGGTGCGCGACTTGGTCGGCCGGCCAGTGGCCCAATTGACGCCGGTCTCAGAGGGGCCGACGCGCCGCTTTACGTGGAATGGTCAAGATGCGGGCGGTGCTACCGTGCCTCCGGGCATCTATCTCTGGCGCATAGACGTAAACGCAGACTCAGGCGACGCCATTGAACTGCGCGTCGTCGAGGTGGCGTACTGAACGAACTTGCAACGATTAGATGGAGTTTGCTTGCCATGTTGAACATTGTGAGAATTTCCTCACTAGTTGTATTCATCGCTCTCGTGGCCTGCGCTCAAGGATCGGGTACCAAGCGCCAGTTGAACTTATCCGAGCGTGGGGTATCAGTGACTCCTCCCAGCGTTACTGAGGGACAGGTCGGGCCTTTGCTGATCCGGGGCCGCAGTGCATATCAGGCCGAAGTTGAAAGGACGATAGAGCGGGCCCAATCCGTGCCCATGGAAGATCACGGTCTATTCGCCTTTTTCGGCACTGTAAATAAAAGCTACCTCCGCTCGCAGGTGACAGACCTCCATCTGGAGATCATCCCCCGTATCATCAGGGTATTGCAAAGTCAAGGCAATGCCTTTGCGAACAAAAATGTATCGCCTGAGTTCGCGGTTTCTTTTGAGGTCACGGACCTCCATTTTTGGTACGAAGTACCCAGTGACCATCGCGACCATCGGGTGGGCAATGGCTTGATGCATTTGGAGCTAGAAATAAGGCGCTTGGCAACCAACAAGGTGGAAGCGACGCATGTTCTGATCGGGCAAGTGGAAAAACCCCAGTCAGCCGGCGTGTACACTGTGGATGACCTACTCGATGAGGTTGCACAGCAGACGGGTGAGACTGTCGTAGAATTTATGAGGTCGTTGGAACTGTAAAACCTTCTGGTGATGGAAAGTTTTACTTCAATATCAACGAGGCTTGCAGTAGCATGATCGATAAACGCGGGATTTGCTATGCGCTCATGGCCTTGTTTATCTGCGGTGTTAGCCGTGCCGAAGAAATCCGCTTCGATACCCCGGCCGAGTGGGCGACTTGGGAAGTTCCGGTTGATATCGTCCAGTTTGCAGACGACGGCTCGTTGGAACTGAGGAAGTTCCGCAAGGAGATCAACGCCACCCTCGATGCCCATCTCTTC
>VXZF01000720.1:0-3460 GCA_009845645.1 Gemmatimonadota bacterium
GGGTTACAGACTCCTGTGTGCCATTCAGAAGCGCGTAAGGCTGGAATCTCGGTCGCTATCAGAGAATCGGTTCTCACCATGGAATATCGTCCTACCGGTATCCTTTTCAAGCTACTGCAATCGCTGCAGATAGTCCCTCCTCTGTCAATCCTCCTCTTGCTGCTGTCCGTGTGCTCAACCAGCGCGCAGGATGTTTTTACGGTCGGTGGCGACGAACATCCCTGGCGCAATTCTGGCACAACTCCTGGGGGCGTGATCGATTTTGTCGAGCAACTGGGAACGATCGAGGACGCCAATGGCGAAAAAGTGTTCACCGTTGGCCTAGATTCCCTGCAAAACTGGATCATGCCGCTGCGCTTGCGCTCTGATTTCAACATTTCGCTCGGTGTTCTCGAGCGGGGAGGCTCTATAGATATTCCGGGGTTGGATGCTAGCCAGAAGAATCCAGAGCAATTGGAGGGCATGCTCAATGGCGACCACCGAGTGGCTTTTGATCGCAAGTTCGTGGCCGGCCGCATTGTGCGCAACAACGGCGTCACCATTCGCATTGACCTTGGTGCGCGCTTTGGCGTGGACCGAATCGTGTTCTATCCGAGGATGACAGAGTCGTTTCCCTTTGGCAACGAATTCATGCGGGGGTATGAGTTGTTCCTCAACGACGGCTTGCCGCAAAACCTCTATGCCAGTGGTCAGCCCATTTTTACCTCGCCGGTGCAGCGCGACCCAGACAACCGCGAGGCCAAAGTAGATGCACAGATCAACCCCCAATTTGTCCGCTTTCTGCAACTCAAGTCGATTACCACGCTCGGATTTGAAGTTGACGAGATAGAGGTGTACGGCAGGGGATTTGTGCCGACGGCTAGCTATGTGTCCAATGTGCTAGATCTGGGCGAGGAGGTGGTCTGGGGGCGAATCGCTTGGAGCGAAGTGACCGCGGGCAATAGCGCGGATTCCAAGATAGAAATCCGCGTGCGCAGCGGGCAGGATACGACGCCCGATGTCTTTTTCCGCAATGCCAATATAGGTGGTCGGCAACCCGAATACGTGCCTACCGACAGCGAGGGCAACACGCTGACTGAGGAAGCCTTTGAAAAACTGGCGAAAAACCAGCAGGGACCCATCAAAGCCGACACTGACAATGGCTGGGTCCAGTGGCAACTGGTTGACAATGGTAGCCCGCTAACGGTGCCGGCACCACGGCGCTATTTCCAGTTCCGCATCGATTTCACCAACCTGAACCTAGATGCTAGCCGCGCTGTCGCCGACTTGGGCTTCGAGTTCGCACGGCCCCCGGTTGATCGCATTGTCGCCGAGGTGGGACCACCGCGGACCGAAATTGGCAAACAGACGACTTTTACGTACTTCGCCCGCATCACCAATACTACGGGCCGACCGGGATTCACGCGCTTTGAAATCGAAACTCCGGCCCGCATCGCGGCCCTCCATTCGGTGGAGATTCAAGATAGGGCGGGCAATCGCCTAGATGGAGCTGAGTTCAGCGGCGACTTAGCCGGTGTGTCTTTGCCCCTGCACGTCGGATCGTTCTCTATTGAGGCGGTGGAGGACGATCACTTTGCCCTAAACTTGCCCTTGATTGACGCCGATGGTACTCTTTTGAAAATTGTCTTTGATGCAGCCGTGTTCCGCTATGGTACGCGCTTCCAGGGGCGGGCCTTTGCCGATGCCAGCGTGCAAGTGCCGCTGCAGACTGAGGGCGGGGATGCTTCAGCCGAACAGGATACCGACGAGTTGCTGGTGCGGATTCCCGTGGGCTCGCGGGTAGCTGGTCCGCTGGCAATCCAGCCGCGGACCTTCACCCCCAACGGAGATGGGGCCAATGACGTGGCGGAAATAAGCTACGCGGTTCAGCATTTGCTCGAACCATCGCCGAGCGAAGTAAGTATCTACGACTTGACGGGTGGCCGCGTGCGACAGCTCGACTCGGTCGAAGTCCAAAACGGCCGCGTCCAGCTACAGTGGGACGGTCGCGGCGACGATGATCGCCTAGTGCCGCCGGGTATCTACTTGGCAGTAGTGGAAATTCGCTCTGACCGTGAGACCGAGCGGCGGTTCAACAGTGTGTCCGTGGTATACTAGGTGCTAGCCAAGTGAGGAGAGGGATTTTGAACAAGCGCTATCTGATTGTGGTAGGTGCTGTTCTTTGCGTGCTAAGCTGGAGTGCGCCGACGCCGGTTGGTGCCCAAGCGTACGACTCGCGCATGGGTAGAGTGAAGCAGGGAGGGAAGGTGGATTTTTCTCCGCAAGGACCGGGGGTATTGTTCGATGCGCTGGATCCGGCCGTGCGCAAATGGTACATCCCCCAAGAATTGTATCAGGAGTACCAGTGGAGACAGTGGGAGTACTCCAACTACGCCCGCGAGCCCTATCAGCGCTATGTAGATACTGCGTTGGAGGGCGATTTCTTCTACGATTTCTTCGGCAATCTAGTCACCCGAGGCTGGTTGATCTACGATTGGCAGCAAGATCGCCCTCGGCAATTCGGCAGCAGTATCCTCAAGACCAACAGGTTCAACCAATGGTTCAACCGAGTAGCCGTCTCCTCGGACCACAAGGGACAATACTACTACAGCATCACGATCGGCGATGAGATCCGCACCACTTTGACGCCGATGACTTTTTCTAAACCCACATTCAACGGCATTCAGTGGGACTTTGCTGCCGACAAGTACCTAGGCACTCTCCTATTGGCCCGTCCCAGTCGGCCGGCCGTGGCCACTTCTTTGGATATCCCCGATCAGAAGACCAGCGTCACCAACTTACTGGGTGGTCGAGGCATCGTTCAGGTCGGCGACTTCGTCCAGGTCGGGGCGACCTATGTGACCGCCTTCCAAGGCCAAACGCTATTCGACGATTTCACCGGCAACCCTTTTGCGGGTGGAGCCTTGACCACCGACCAGAATGCACTGCCCATATCTCGCATCATTATCCGGCTGTCGGACGATTCGCCCGCGGACGGAGTGGGTGGGGCGGCTCTGTTCGACGACGAAATCATCATTGAGGATGTGGACGGCAACATTTTTCGCGGCAGTGCCATAGGATTCGAGCCCATACGCGAAGGGGGGTTCCAACGGGTGGGATTTTTAGCTGCGGACGGGGACGAGCGCATTACCCTCACCTACGACTTTACGGACCCTTTGTACACCGGGCCCGATCCTACGACTATTGAAAGAGTATTCTTTGAATTGGTGATCTCCAACGACTACAAGGTGGAAATCACGTCTGACCGGCAGACCAACCGGGACTCACAGCCCGTCTTCTTGCTGATCGAACGGGCCGATGACAATATCCGCGACAACTCCAACCAGCGACTGTTGAAATTCGACTACGGTTTGCCCACGGCCAATACCATCCTTGGCGTTACCTTCGAGGCCAACAAGGTCTGGGGTTTTGACTTTTACGGGGAGTACGATTTCAACAAGCAGTACCGCCAGTATCCCAA
>VXZF01000720.1:3560-5430 GCA_009845645.1 Gemmatimonadota bacterium
CTCTTTGGCGTTGACATGAACAACAACGGCTGGATCGACCGCTTTGAAAACGACGAAGAACCCGATTATCCCTATGGGCGCGACCACCGTGGCTACAATATGTACGCGGGAACCCACATCGGGCCCGAGGCCCGGCTGACTGTCGGTCGTTTGAGCGAAAAACTGCTGGCGGGGGATCGCAAAAACGAATCCACGTACCTGCTCCTCACCTACGAAAGGGATTTTGCCCAGTTGGGCCGTTTGCGGGTGTTCGACAACTTCAAGCTGGTCGAGGACGACATTCCCGACAACCTGTTCCAGTGGGTGCAGCCGTCTAATTCCCGCGGTACTCAGCAGCGCGTTTTCGATGTGCTCCCGGCTCGCGACACTTGGGTCAACACTTCCTATGTACAGTTCGATTTCACGCTCGTAGGGAACCTGAATGTAATCAACAAGTTCAAGACTGAAATTTACAACCAGCGCCGAGAGCAGCGCGACCTGCGCGGTACGGCCAGCTTTGTCGGTCTCATCAACAAGGCCGATTACACTTTCCCAGTGAGAAATATCGAACTTGAACCACGCTTCAAGAGCGAATTTTTGCGCGAGCGCCCCGTGCGCAAGCGCGACCCAGAGCGCCGCGAGTTGACCGAGACGCTTTTTCTTATTGCCCGCATTCCGCTGCTCTCCCATACGCTCGTCGAGTTGGGGCTGGAACTGTCCCATTTTGAGCAGTTCCGCGACGACGAGGAAGGGGTGCCGGTCGATCGCGACTTGGAGCCGGATTCCTTCAGTCGCATCGTCGCGGTGCAATTTAATAATTCCTCGGATTACTTGGGCTACAGGCTCCATCTGCAGACGGGATTTCGCCTGCAGAAGCTGACGTTTGAAAATCTGCCCCCTAGCACGACCAGCAAGATATTCATGACGGCCTATGCCGGGCTGGAACGCTAGGGAGTTTGACCTTATCAAAGTTGAATCATTAAAATTTCAGTGATATCACATGGCGATCTGTTGGCAGTCGAAAGGAGGAGAAAGAAACAGTCGTCGTTTTACCCCGATTGGGGCAGCAAAAACACACGTACCCACTTACTAACTGAAAAAGAGGTGTTGCAATGAAGAGGATCAATAAGATATCAATTGCTTTATTGGTCTCGGCCCTCATGGTCGGCTCGGCTTTTGGCCACCAAGGGGAGATGAAGTTCATGTTCCAGTTCCCAGATCACCTGACGCCCGTGCTGGACGGCGATATGTCGGACTGGGACATTGTTTCCGATGTGTACAAGATCAAAGCCGAAACCATGTTCAACCAGTTCGGCGCGCCCATGGATTTGAGCGACTTCAATGCCTCGCTCATTTGGGGCTATAACATCAACGACGGCAAGGCCTATTTTTCAGCTTGGGTTGCCGACGACTACATCAACGACACCGAGAAGTGGTCGACGACTACAGATTGGGACCACTCCGGCGGCATCTTCCGCGGCTTCGACCAAGGGGATGATTTCGAGACCCGCTGGGCCAGTGCCCAAGCTCAACGCTACGATCTAGCTGGCCCAATTTTCAGCTCTTCCGGTTATTATACCCGGATTATCGATGGCACCAAAGCCTGGGCGGGCACGTCCCCTTACGTGGAGTGGGCCGGCCAGTTTCTCCGTGGCGATGTCAACACCCAAGAGCCAGCCGAAATGTTCGGCGAGTACTCCATTGTGCCCTTTGACGACATCCATCCCGACGGCGCCGACCAGAGTGTCCAACACAATTGGGTCGAAGGCACAATTGTCGGCATAGAGGTCAACTGGGGCGACAAGGATGCCGATCCCGGCTCGTACGACGATGCCTATTGGTCTGGTTTTGGTGGCGTAGGTGCTTCTAGGGATGCCGATCAGTTCGGCGA
>VXZF01000664.1 GCA_009845645.1 Gemmatimonadota bacterium
CCGTGGAGGTCAAATCGACGATTGCCGGCGAAATCCGCGATTTGCCCATCGAGGCTGGCGCGTGGGTGGAGACGGGTGAGCTGATGGCCGTCATTGAGCCAGATCCCAATCAGTCGCTGCAATTGTATCAGAAGCGCTCGAGCGTGGAGCAGGGCAAGATCGACCTAGCGGAGCAGGAGCGGAACTTTGAGCGTCAGAAAGCCCTCTTCGACCGCAAGATGATACCGGCCAAGCAATTTGAGGAAGCCGAGGTGCGCCTGACGCGCGCGCGCACTGGCCTGCGCTTAGCCCAGCTCGAACTCGACATGCTCGAAGCCAAGGCCAATCTGCAGCGCTCCCAGCTCTCAGAGGATCAAGTCGCGCTCGACGAGGTGCGCGTCCTCGCCCCGATCGACGGCATTGTCATCCGCCGCGATGTAGAGGTGGGCGAGGTGGTGTCCTCTGGGCTGTCGTCGTATTCCGGTGGGACGGTGCTCTTTGAGATCGGCGACCCCAGCCAATTGATTGTGCGCGGCGACATCGCGGAAATCGACATTGGCCGGGTGGAGGTCAGCCAAGACGTGGACATTATCGTGGATGCGTATCCCGACACCACGTATCGCGGCAGAGTGCGCTGGATTGCTCCCGTGGGCCAGCAGAAGCAGGGCAGTACCATCGTCACCTTTGACACGGAGATCGAGATTACCGACCAAGCGCCGCGTCTGCGCCAGGGCATGTCCTGCGACATCGACATTCTCTTTGCGCGGCGCGACAGCGCTGTGTACTTGCCGGTCGAGCGGGCGCTGGAGGTTTTTGATGATGAGGACGGAGAGGACGTGCGCGGCGCGGGCACGCGCGGTCGCTTTGTCGCGTACGTCGCAGAGTTGTCGGATTCGCTAGCCGCCGCTCCAGACAGCACGCACTCGGACAGTACGCGCTCGGACAGCGTGCTGCAAATGCCGCTAAGTGTTTTCGCCGAGGTGGAATTGGCCACCGGCATTGAGACCTCGACCCGCCTCGAAGTTCTCTCCGGTCTCACCGAAGGCGACCGCGTCGCCGAAGACCCGAGTGTCATTCGCAGCAAACTGGAGCAAAAGGACGAGGAGAAGGACGAAGAGAAAGACGAAGAGGACTGATGACCCTGCTCGAACCCCTCTTTGCCGGCTTGGGTCAGCTTCGGGCGCACAAGCTGCGCTCGCTGCTGACGCTGTTGGGCATTGTCATTGGCGTGGCGGCTATCATTGCGGTGGTGTCGCTTGGGGAGGGATTGCGCCGCGAGGTGATCTCGCAGTTCATCTTCAGCGGCGGGGCGGGCATGATCGAGGTGGAGCCGCCGCGTCAGTGGGTGCGCAAGGATGGCCGCTGGGTGCGCCGCCCTTGGGAGGAGTACCTGACTGAGGCCGACATGGCGGCCATGCAGCGGGAAATCGACGGGCTGCACGCGCTCGTGCCCGAGATTCACGGTAGCGCTGCACTACAGCGCGGCAAAACCACCGTGGATGCGAGCTATACGGGCACTTCTGCTGCGTTCAACGAGGGCTTCAACTGGCCCGTTCTCGGTGGTCGGCCCCTAAACGCGGACGACTTGCGCCTCGCCCGCAAGGTCTGCTTACTCGGCGACGATGTATATGGGAACCTTTTTCAGGGAGCCAACCCGCTAGGCAAGGAGATCCTGCTCAACGGCGACCGCTACGTGGTCGTTGGCGTACTCGACGAGCGCGTCCGCTTTGGCCGAAGTGACGGCAACATAGTGTTGGTTCCGTACACCACGGCCCAAAAGCGGTTGCGAGGAGAGGATCACTTTTCGGAACTCACGCTCTTCGTCGAGGATTTGGATGCCGTCGAGCGGGTCGTTGCTGCGGTGCGCCGCGTCCTCCGACGGCACCACGAGCACGGCGACGAGTTCAGGATCGAGACTAGCCAGGGAGAGATAGACGACGCCAATGAGGTCTTCCGCGTCTTGCAGCAGGTGGGCGGTGGGATTGCGGGGATTTCGCTGTTGGTGGGCGGCATTGGCATTATGAACATCTTGCTGGTGTCGGTGGCCGAGCGCACCCGCGAGATTGGTATCCGCAAGGCCCTCGGCGCCAAGCCGCGCCACATCCTCGGCCAGTTCCTCGCCGAGTCCGTCGTATTGAGCATGGTCGGTGGCCTGTTGGGCATCCTCACCGGTTTCGGCTTTGGCTTGGGGGCGGCCTTTGTCATTCAACAGCTCGCGCCCGGTGCGCCTTTTACCAGCATTGTCTCGGCTGAGTCCGTGCTCTGGGCAGTCGGCTTTTCATCGGCGGTCGGCATTTTCTTCGGCGTCTATCCCGCCTTTCGCGCGGCCCGGCTCGATCCGGTAGAAGCGCTGCGTCGCACGTGATTTTCCTCGAAGCCATCCGCATTGCCCTCGGGCAAATATGGGTCAACAAGCTGCGCACAGCGCTGACCTTGCTGGGCATGATGATTGGGGTCGGCGCGGTCGTCGGCATTGTGTCTATTGGCGAAGGGATGAGGCAGTTTGTCATCGACGAGTTTGGTAAGTTAGGCGGGGCGCAGTTCGTGATGATTACGCCGCAATACATGCAGCTCAAGGACGGCCGCTGGGTGCCCAACCCCCGCTATAAGCCCTTGACCATGGACGACTTGGCCGTAGTCGAGCAATCCTCCGACCGCTTAGCCGCGGTCCTGCCTTCTATGAATAGTGGAGCCAATCTGCGCTATCGCAAGGCCAGCTACCAGACCAGTGCGGCTGGGACCTTGCCCGAGTTCTCCGAGGTGTACAACTGGGAGGTCGCCGAGGGACGCTTTCTGATCAACGCCGACTTGGAAAAGCTGCGCCGGGTCTGCGTGATTGGGCAAGAGGTGCGCGAGGAGTTGTTTGGCTTGGCCCCCTTCTTGGGCCGCGAGGTCAAGCTCAACGGCCAGCGCTTTACGGTCGTCGGCCTCATGGAGGATCGCCAGACCTTTGGCGAGAACTGGGGCGATCAAGTGCTGGTGCCGGTGACGACGGCCCAGCGACGGCTCGCTGGCAACAAGTACATCCAAGCCATGGTAGCCCATGCCAAGGAGCAAGAAGACGTGCCCGACATTACCGAGGCTATTGAAAAGGCACTCAAAAAGCGCCACGGCCCGGAAGCGAGCTATCAGATCGTCAGTGGCCGCAGCATCCTAGAGCAGGTTGAGCAGACCATTTTGCTGTTGAAGTTGGTTGTGGGTGGGATTGCGGGGATTTCGCTGTTGGTGGGCGGGATTGGCATTATGAATATCTTGCTGGTATCGGTGGCCGAGCGCACCCGCGAGATTGGCATCCGCAAGGCCCTCGGGGCCAAGCCGGTGACGCTGCTGTGGCAATTCGTAATCGAAGCGATGGCCCTGAGCTTGACGGGGGGAGCGCTCGGGGTGGCTGCGGGCTATGGGTTGGGCGAGGGCATTGCACGCGTCATTTCCCATTACAGCGAACTGAACTTTCCCAGCATTGTTTCGCCGGAGGCCACGCTGTTCGTGCTGGCCCTGTCCATTGCGATTGGTCTTTTCTTTGGCATCTATCCGGCGGCCCGCGCCTCGCGGCTCGATCCAGTGGATGCTTTGCGCTCGGAGTGATCTCGTGCTGATCGAACTGAATGGCATTAGCAAGGTTTACGTGCGCGGCACTGAGGAAGTACACGCCTTGCGCTCGGTGGATTTGGCGATTGATGACAACGAATACGTCTCGCTGATGGGGCCTTCTGGCTCGGGCAAATCCACGTTGATGAATATCTTAGGTTGCTTGGATTCGCCCACGGAGGGGACGTATCGCTTGAACGGCACGGATGTGTCGCGTATGAATGCCAACGAGTTGGCCGAAGTGCGCAACAGCCGCGTTGGCTTCATCTTCCAGACTTTCAACTTGCTGCCGCGCGCGTCGGCCCTGCAAAACGTCGAGCTGCCGCTGATTTACAATGGCCAGCGCCGCAAGGTACGCCGCGCCCGGGCGATTCAGGCGCTGGAGCGGGTTGGTTTGGCCGACCGCATGACGCACCGCCCGGCCGAGCTGTCCGGCGGCCAATGCCAGCGGGTGGCCATTGCCCGCGCCTTGGCCAACGGGCCGTCGCTGCTGTTGGCCGACGAGCCGACCGGCAATCTCGACTCTAGCACCGGCGAGGAGATCATGCTGCTCTTCGACGCTTTGCACGAAGAGGGCAATACCGTGCTGTTGGTGACCCACGACCCCGTTATTGCCCTACAGGCCGAGCGGCTGATCCGCATCCACGACGGTCGGATTGCTTCTGACGAGCAGTTGGCGTAGTTGCGTTTGGTGCTGGTCGGGAGAGGGCGGGTGTCCGACTCTCTCAGTTCATAGCACGGGTCGATGCCCGTGAAATTGACACACTTTCCGCGTTCCACTATTCTTGCGCGCTAGAGACCACCGCAGACTGTCTCCGGTCTTGGTTACACGGCCCTAGTGGCGCGGAGAAATCAATGAAAATCGTCGGGTACAGTGACCGTTTCAGCGTGCGGCCTGGGCAGACCATACGCTTCATGGTCAGCAGCGAAGCGCCCACATATCGCGCCCAACTCGTGCGCCTGCGGCATACGGACGCCAATCCCCAAGGTCCTGGCTGCAAAATCGAAGCGCTCGCATCCTCGATCAGCGGCGAGTACCCGGGTCGGTACCAAGCCATCCACAGCGGCTCGTATGCGGCCGTGCCGCACCACCCTTTGTTGAATTGCCCCGATGGGTTTACCCTGCGGGCGTGGATTTACCCCACCACGCCGCAAAAGGGCCTGCAAGGGCTGTTGACCAAGTTGTCCGGCCAATCGGGCTATGGTCTCTTTATCGCCGAGGACGGGTCGCTGGCCCTGTGGATCGGCGATGGGACGCGGCTGGAAAAAGTGAGCACCGGCGTGGCCCTGCACCCAGCGCAATGGCACTGTATCGCCGCCAGCTACGACGCGGCCACTGGAACTGTCCACCTCTACCAGGAACTACAGTCCAACTGGCCGGTGCCCCGCGCCCGAGCAGAGGTTTGCAAAACCATCAGCCCTCTAACTGTGGGAGAAAACGAGGAGGATTTGCTGATGGCCGCCAAGGCGGGTCCGGTGGCCATCCACCACTTCAATGGCAAGATCGACAACCCGCGGCTCTACGGCCGCGCGCTCTCCGTGGCGGAGACCGACGCCGACACCCCGATCGCCAACTGGGACTTTTCCCTGGATATCGGCGCGGAAATAGTGCGCGATACCGAGGCCAACCAACTCCACGGCCGCACGGTCAACCTGCCAACCCGGGCCGTGACCGGGCACAACTGGACCGGCGACGAGTCGGATTTCAAAGTCGCCCCCAGCCAGTACGGGGCCATTCACTTCCACGACGACGATCTCGAAGACGCCCACTGGGATGCCGCCTTTGAGTGGACCGTGCCCTCGGACTGGCCGAGCGGCGTGTACGCGGTCCACTTGACC
>VXZF01000077.1 GCA_009845645.1 Gemmatimonadota bacterium
CCCCCACGTCCAAAAAGTCGGCGCGCGCCGCCCGGCACAAGCGGCTGGCAATGCCTTGACCTCGACATTGCGGCGCGGTAGCCACCTCGCCCAAACCACTCAGTTCTGGGTTCCCCACCGCCGTAGTTAAATGGCTGCTGCCGACCGTGCGTCCACCCTGCTCCAAGAGATAGAACGTATCGCGGTTAAAGTCGCGTTCGTCGCCGGCGTACGCAGGGCGATCGGCTTGGTAACCGTCCCCGAAAATCCCATCCCAAAAATCGATCAGCTCCTCGGTCAGGCCGGCCTCCAAAGGAGGCGTCTCGACGCTTATCTGCACGGGGTTAAGCCGGAGCCTTCCACTTCTTCAATTGCCTCTTCCACACCCTGTCCAATTCGCGGCGCACCACCTGCACGTCCTTCCAGCGGTCGGGGAAAACCGACAGATGATAGCCACCGGCAATCTGCTCGGGGCAAGCGAACATTTCCCGGCCCGGCTCGGCCGCTTCCAGCCAGCAGGCCATGACCTGTTCAGCAAATTCCAGCCAATCGACGAATTCGGGGATGATCTTGCCCCTATGATCAATAGCGGGAATCATGGCGTGGTGCCCATTAAAGGGCCTGAAATGAAACTGCTGCGCCAATTGAATCAGATCGACGCGCTCGGCTAGGCGCTCCCAGTAGGGTGGCGACAAATGCTTGATCACCGCCGGATGGGAAAAGTCCCACGTCATTTTCAGCGGCTTCTTCTCCGCCTTCTCGTAACCAGCGGCCAAGGCATAGGTTTTTTCCGGTGTTTCCGTGCAGGTATCGCGATGCATCTCCACAGCCACGTCCATCTCCAAGTCTTCGGCCGCGTCCATCAAGCGCCGTGCCACTTCCACGGCCCGCGGGGTGAGCGTGTCGTGGTCGAGCATTTGCACGTTGACGCAGCGCGCTCCCGCCGCTTGAATTTCGCGCAACTTGGGCTCAATCTCGGGGATGCCGCCCAAGTCGGTGGTACAGGCAAAGACCAACCCCGAGGCCGCGACCTCATCCGGGGTCACCATGAAGACGCGCCCCACAAAGCCGTCGAAACCGGCGTCTTTTATTTTTTTGAGCTTTTGGGCCGCGCTCCACTCGCCCTTCTTGCCGCCGTATCCCATCAGGGAACCGAGGGAGCACATATGATAGATTTTAGGCCGCTTGATTCTCGCCATGTTCATCCTCCTTGGAGTGATTGTACTGCTGCGATAGGGGCCGCTAATATATCGCCCGGATTCACGGGGACCAAACCGCGTAGGGGCCGCACCGCATCCCGTATCTGTGTCTATCTGCGTCTATCTGCGGATACCTTGCTTTTAATCAAAAGACGGGAAAAAGGTCAGATCAGCGCCAAAGTTATCCATTGCCACTACCTCGTCGCCGCGCAGCCGGGCGCGGATGGAACGGGTCCGATGCTGCAGGACCAACTCTTCTTCGGCCAAGGCAAAGCGGATCTCGATGGGAGCGTTCAAAGGCGGTTGGGCAAAGAAGAGGAACCCGCTGTCTATGCGCGGCGGCGCGGTCCCTTCTACCACTAAGTCAGACGGTGCGACCCAGCCGGGTAGGCGCACCCACAACGGCCCCGGCTGCTTAACCTCAATGCGCAGGACATCATGCGTATAAGGGGATTCGACGCGCACGGCCTCGGTCTCGTGGTCAAAGAGCAGATTGACCCGATGCCCCGCCGGGCCGCTGCGCGCTATCTCCCGGTACACCTCGCACAAAGACGCCACAGCCCCGCCGACAATATCCATGTTGAAGCCAACACTCTCGGCTTCCACCGGCTCGTGACCGTACGGCGCTGGAAAGCCAAAGGCTCCCTGGTGCCGCTGGGCCAAGTCGCGCAGGCCGTCCACGCCCTCGGGATTGGGCGGCTCATCAATGAAGGAAATATCGCGCAATTGCGACGGCAGCATATGCCCCCGCACAATGCGCTCGGCGTCTTGGAGATACTCGCTCCAGCCCCAGCGCCCCAAGATCAGGGCAGTCTCGACGATGTCGCCAGTATTGTTGACTTCGCCTCGGTCGGGCGGCGCATCGGGATGCGTGCTTTCGACGACCCAACCCAACGGATCGCGCATAGCCCACAGGCCGTTATCGTAAAAAGCCTTAACGCGCAGCAAGAGCGCCGCGTCGCCCGTCAGATCGGCCAACTGCGCCAAGGACGACATGACGCAAGTGACCGAGTGCGTGTGGTCGCCCAGTAGTTCCCGGTCGTGGTCGCCGTCCGCAGTGAAAAACTCACCCGTAATCTTCGCAGCCAATTCCAAAGCCAACTCCAAAGCCGGCCCATAGCCCGTCGCCCGATAGTACTTGACCAAAGGCCCCAAGGCCCGGGCTTCTCCCGGAATGAACAGACTCTCCCACGCCTCCAGTCCCAATCCCTGCAGCGCCGGCCGATCCCAGCCCTCGTCCGCGCTCCAATAGCGGTGAAACGCCTCAATACTGGCCTCAGCTAGCTCGCGCGCCCGGTCCGAGTCGCGGTACTGCACCAGCGGATAGAGCGCGTGGAAACCCTCGCGGATATTGTGCGGGATGAAGTTGACCAGTAGACCGTCCAACTCGGCCCGGTTGAGCGGCATGGCGATGGAGCCGCTATACGAATAGAAGGCCGCAGCCGCGTGTTTTTCAATAGCCGCTTCATCTATTTCAACGCCTACCGCGTCCTCGGCGTTGAGCAAGGCATTGAGATGACGACCGGGCACGTGTGCCTCCGAATGCGCGGTGCTGAAGCGCAGTTCGGCTTGGGGACGCACGCGCGAGCCAAAAAAGGGTATATCGTTGTCGTCGACATTGAAGACACTCGACATGGTGCGGCAACCCAATTCAATGGCACTGCGCACATCCGTGGTATTGACGTCTTGTAAACGAGTCATAGTTATCTCCTGTTAAAATTATCGGCCAGTGAGGGATGTCGATTGACCGTCCCCGTGCAATCTAATCTCGTTCTCCCAGCGCCGGTACATCTCAGGCCGGCGGTAATGGCGGAAGAACATCAGCGTCTCCCTGCGGCTCTCCGCTAGCGCCGACGCACTCAAGTCGGCGATGACCATCTCCTCCTCACTGCCGCTCTGCCCCTCGGCGATGACTGCACCGAGAGGGTCGCAGATGAAGGTCACTCCCGAAAACGTGCGACCAGCCCCGTTGTCGCCGACGTTATTGCAGATGGCGACGTACACGTTGTTGTCGTACGCGCGGGCGGGAACGTAACGCATCCAGCGAGCCCGCTTTTCTGCAGGGGTCTCCCCCGGTGAGGCATGGGGCAGGAAGATCACTTCGGCTCCCTTTTCCGCCAACAGGGTGCTCAATTCCGGGAAGTGGGAATCGTAACAAATCTCAATGCCGTAGCGAGCCTTCCCATGGTCGAATACCGGCAGGTCGTCGCCATGTCTCCAAGTGCCGATCTCAGCATCGGGAACGTGCGTCTTGCGATAGCAGCCGACGTACCCCTCGGGGCCGCAGACGACCTGTGTGTTATAGACGATACCGCTGATGTCCCGTTCGAGAATACCGGCCAGCAGGGTAATCTGGCAGTTGCGTGCGATCTCTTCGAGCCTGCGGAGCGATTCCCCTTCGAGCGGCTCAGGCTCCGGCGTCGAGGTGTCGCCGGCATTGTACCCGCACACGCATAGCTCGGGAAAGCAGACAATGTCCACATCTTGCGCCACCGCTGCCTCGGCAAAGCGCTCAATAGTGGTTAGATTGCGATCTTGTTCCGCGACGCGGCAGTTCATCTGCACCGCGGCGATGCGTAGGTCTTGCATCGGATTGGTTCCTCCTCTTCTATTATTCATCCCTCGGATTGGATAATCCTCATGCGCCGACTCAACCTCCACCAATTTAAGACAGTTCTCGTGTTTGCCCTACGACTGGTGATGTGTACTGGCGTCGCCGCGTCGGCACAGGAAGAAGGCAAGGACAGCACCATGTCCTGGTCCCTGACGCTGAAGACGATCCGCGCCAAGTTTCCGACAGTCGCCCATATCTCGACCGATACGCTGCAATCCTGGCTCGACGAATCTCCACAGCGGGAAAACCTCCTGCTGTTCGACGTCCGAGAACCCGAGGAATATACCGTCAGCCATCTGCGGGGTGCCCGGCCAGCCCTCTCGAAAGACGAAGCCCTAAAAGCGCTCCGAGGAGTAGCATCGGACCAGCGTATCGTTTTGTACTGTTCCGTGGGGTACCGCTCGTCGGAACTTGCCCAGTTTCTAATGAAAAAGGGATATACGGAAATTTACAATCTGGAAGGATCGATCTTCGCCTGGGCAAACGAGGGGCGACCAGTTTACCGGGGAAAGGAGCAGGTGAAGGTCGTCCATCCCTATGACAAAACCTGGGGCAGATTATTGAAGAAATCGCTGCGGAAACAGTAGCAGGCCGCGCCTGTTACTGTTCTATCCTTGCTCCTGTCGGCTGATGAATTGGCCCAATAGCGGCACTGCGAAGGAATACTTACCATGTCGATTCTTGTACACCAGTCCTTGGGAGGCAAGGGCGACGAGCATCTGATTGACATGGCTACTGCTGAACGGTTTGTCCAAAGCCCGCTTAGATTCCTCGACCACTTCTTGGACCGTGAACTCATCGTCGCAATTCTCAAGCCGAGAAATTACGAACAGCAACGCCCTCTGCCGATCAGATGCACGAGCCCATCGCCCGGCAAAGAAGTCCGTGTCGAGTTTCTGTTCGATCCCCGCAGTGGGAACCGACGCGCTTTCCCCCTTATCGATCCTCTGAATGAACGCGTCGTACACCTCCCTGCAGATGAACTGGATGAAGTACGGATAGCCGCCGGACATGTTGATTATCGTGTTGACGGAGTCGTCACTAAGACGCACCGGGCACTCAGCATCTTCTACCGGTTTCCGAACTGCCTCTTCGCTTTCCGACTTGTTGAGACTCTGCAGAAACACGACTCTAAACATTCTCTCGGAAAACGTCCGCGCTTCCACCAGCTTGGGGAACAACGTCGGAAGGCCGGTCAAGACGAGCATCAAAGGCAGGCCCTTTCTCTGCAGAGACTGAAAGCAATCGAGTAGCAAAGACAGAGGGAACTGGTCCTTTGCCGACTGGTCGGCGAGGTTTTGTGCCTCATCGTAGGCAAATATGATCCCGCGTACGTTCTGCTCCTTCGATAGAGCACGCCACGCGATTTCCAGAACCCCCTTGATCTTGTCGAGAGACAGACCGGGGATGTGTTTGTAGATCTCTATGAGGACCTGGTAGGTGAGAGTACGCGAGATTTGGTCTGTGTCAGCGATAAATCCGACACGACGTACCTCTTCGGTTTCCACGACTAGGCTCGAGGTGACCGGAGATAGGTCTGTGCAGAGCCGGATGGCCATGTTGTGCTCGCTGATACTTGTGGACTCGGAAAGATCGGTCCCTACCCACAC
>VXZF01000680.1:0-2533 GCA_009845645.1 Gemmatimonadota bacterium
GTGCGCTCGATTGAGGCCGTGCGCGAAGGGTGCTTGGACCGCGGCTTCCAAGTGGAAATAGGCGGCACCCTATACTCGGATGCGATGGGGGCTGCCGACAGTGGTGCCGACACGTACGTGGGCATGGTTGAAAGCAACGTCAACACCATTGTGGGAGCCTTGCGGTGAATAGTCTCCATCCCATCCAGATCCACGATATGACCATTGCCTACCACAAGAAGCCGGTGCTATGGGACGTGGATCTCGATGTGCCCGAAGGGCAGCTCGTGGGCATCATTGGCCCCAACGGCTCGGGCAAAAGCACTATGATCAAGGCCATTATGGACCTCGTGCCCAAGGCGTCGGGATGGGTCAAGATTTACGGCGAGGACTACAGCCAGATGCGCAAGATCATCGGCTATGTGCCGCAGCGCGAGTCCGTGGATTGGGACTTCCCGGTCAGCGCGCTCGACGTGGTGCTGATGGGCCGCTACGGCCACGTGGGATGGATGCGGCGGCCGAGCAAGGAAGATCGCCGCTTGGCTTGGGCGGCCCTCGACGAGGTGGGCATGACCGCCTTTGCCGAGCGGCAGATCAGCCAGCTATCGGGCGGCCAGCAGCAGCGGGTCTTTCTCGCCCGCGCCTTGGCCCAAGAAGCCCGCATCTACATCATGGACGAGCCGCTTGCCGGCGTGGATGCGGCGACCGAGCGCGCGATCATCGCCAGTCTGGTCTCCCTGCGCGAGCAAGGCAAAACCATTTTGGTCGTGCACCACGACTTGCAGACCGTAACCGAATACTTCGACTGGGTCATCATGCTCAACATGCGGGTCGTGGCGTCCGGTCCAACCAGCGAGGTCTTTACCGACGACAACCTGCAAAAGACCTATGGGGGTCGGCTGACCGTGCTGTCGCAGGCCGCCCAAGCCATGGCCGAGCAGCGGCGCGAGGGCTGACGATGCTAGTCGAAAACGCCCTGCGCTTCTTGAGCTTGGCCGACGCCAACGTGCGCTTCGTGCTCTTCGGCTCCCTGCTGATCGGCGCGACCGGCGGGTTGCTGGGGTCGTTTGCGGTGTTGCGGCGGCGGAGCCTCGTCGGCGACGCGCTGGCGCACGCAGCCCTACCTGGGGTGGCGTTGGCCTATTTGTGGACTGGGAGCAAGGCCCTGCCGGTGCTGCTGACGGGCGCGGCGATTTCCGGGGTACTCGGCGTGTTGGTGATGCAGTTCATCATCAACTATACCCGCGTCAAGGCGGATTCGGCCATCGGCATTGTCCTGTCGGTATTTTTTGGCGTGGGGATCGTGCTATTGACCCACGTCCAGCGGGTCGGCTCGGGCAATCAGAGCGGTTTGGACAAGTTCCTCTTTGGGCAGGCGGCCTCGCTGGTGGATGACGACTTGCGCGTCATGAGTGTGCTGGCGGGTCTCATCATCCTCGCGGTGGCCTTGTTTTTTAAGGAATTCAAGGCCCTGATTTTCGACGCGGACTTTTTGCAGACGCTCGGCTACTCGGCCCGCTGGATCGACGCCTTGCTGATGGGGCTGATCGCGCTGACGGTGATCGTGGGCCTGCAAGCCGTAGGCGTAGTGCTGATTGCGGCCATGCTCATCACGCCGGCTGTGGCGGCTCGCTTTTGGACCGAGCACCTGCACAAAATGGTGCTGATCGCCGCTGCTTTTGGGGGCCTATCTGGGGTCGTCGGCACCTTCATCAGTTCCTTGGTGCCGCGGATTCCCACTGGCCCGGTGATGGTGCTCATCGCCACCTTATGCTTTGTGGTGTCGGCTCTTTTTGCGCCCCAGCGAGGGGTGTTGGCGCGGTGGCGCAGGCAGCGGCACAACAGCCGCCGCGAGAGCCAGCAGCACTTTTTGCGCGCCTGCATCGAGCTGCAAGAGAAACTGGGGACGAGTCGCTCCTTGGCCGTGGAGGAGTTGGCCATTGAGATGGGCCTGTCGCCGGACCGGGTCAAACGCCTCGGGCGGCGGCTCGCCGCAAAGGGGCTAGTCTCCAGTCAGGATGGGCGTTTCACCCTGACGGACCCAGGAGCGGAGGAAGGGCTTTTCGTGGTTAAATCGCACCGCCTGTGGGAGCACTATTTGTACTATCGGGCCATACTCGACGCCGATCACGTGGATCGGCCCGCCGACGAAGTCGAGCACTTGCTGACGCCGGAAATCATCGCCGAGTTAGAGGACATCCTCCAGCGCGAGCAAGGGCTGGACCCGGCCCGGATCGTCAATATCCACGGCACCGGCAGCCACTACCGCCGGGGAGGCCGCGAATGATTGAAGGCGCTTTTTGGATTGTACTCACCGGCGTGTTGGTCACTGCGTCCTGCGCCCTGTTGGGCACCTTCTTGGTGTTGCGCAAGATGTCGCTGTTGGGCGACGCTTTGAGCCACGCCGTACTGCCGGGGATCGCCGTGGCCTTCCTGCTATCGAGCAGCCGCGCCGTTCTGCCGATGTTTTTGGGCGCAGCCGCCTTCGGCTTGCTAACCGCGCTGTTGGTCGAGGCATTTCACCGGCGGTGGCGCGTGCAAGAGGACGCGGCCA
>VXZF01000680.1:2633-5395 GCA_009845645.1 Gemmatimonadota bacterium
GCGCTGTTGGTCGAGGCATTTCACCGGCGGTGGCGCGTGCAAGAGGACGCGGCCATCGGCATTGTGTTTACCGCGCTTTTCGCGCTGGGCGTGGTGATCATTACCGCGTATGCCGGTCAGGTGGATCTCGATCAAGAGTGCGTGCTCTACGGCGAGATCGCCTATACTCCTTGGGATCTGCTGCTGTGGGGCGACCAATCGCTGGGGCCGCGGCCAGTGTGGATATTGGGCGCGATGCTGGCGATCAACCTGACGGTGATCGCGCTCTTGTACAAGGAATTCAAAATTTCCGCGTTCGACCCAGCCTTGGCCATGTCGGTGGGGATCAACGCCACGCTGATGCACTATCTCTTGATGGGTTTGGTCGCGCTGACGACGGTGGCGTCGTTTGAGTCCGTGGGTGCGATCTTGGTCGTGGCTATGCTGATCGTGCCTGGAGCAGCCGCTTACCTGTGGAGCGACCGGCTCATCGCGGTAATAGGGTTGGCCGTGTTCTTTGGGATAGTCTCGGCCGTGGCGGGTTACTTTTTGGCCAGCTTGTGGAATAGCTCTATCGCCGGGGCTATGGTGGTGGTCATCGGTGGGATATTTCTCTTTTCCTTGCTTTTTTCGCCCAATCAGGGCGTGCTAGCGCGCGTCTATCAGCGCGTGCGGCTGTCGCTACAAGTGGCGCAAGATCACATGCTGCTCGCGCTGGTGCGGCGCGAGGAAAAGGAGGCCGAGCGCGCTGGGCTACGGCCCGCCGAACTGGTGGCGGCTGCAGCCGTTTGGAGTCCGCTGGCGCAACTGGCGTTTGGCAGTCTGCGGCGGCGGCAACTGCTGGTACAGGCGAATGGCGTGGTCGAATTGTCCGCAAAGGGCCAACAAGTCGCGCTGCGCCTGTTGCGCCATCACCGGCTTTGGGAAACTTATATGAGCCATCTGGGCCTGCCCGAAGACCACGTACACGATCCAGCCGACGCGATTGAGCACTTTATCGGCGGCGAGCTGGCCGCCGAGTTGGGCGCGCAAATCAGCGACGAACAAGATCCGCAAGGCAAGCAAATCCCACCCTCTAATTGATGCCGAGGCCAGCATGATCCGGCTGAAGAGCAAAGACGCAGATCTCAAGCGCACCTATGCGCGAGATCTGTGGGCTTCGGCGGGGTTTGCGATTTTGTTACTCGCTGTGGTGGCGGCGATTGATCCGCAGATTGCGTTTGATGCGAGAAGGCTCGTGCAGCGGCCTGTGACTATCGAGATAGAACTCGTTCCTGAGACCGAGATGCGTCTGCCTTTGCCGCCGCCCCCGGTCCGGCGCATCAAGCCGGTGGAGTACGCGCCGCCTGTGCGCGAGTATAAACTGCCGCCGCCCGTAGTGGTGACCGAATTCCCTTTAGAAGAGGAAGTGGAAGCTGCAGAGTTGTGGATGGTGGAGCAGCCGCCGAAAGTGCTTAAGAGAGTGCTGCCAGTCTATCCCGACAGTGCGCGGAAAGCACAGGTGGAGGGTAAGGTTTTCGCACGGGTGCTAGTGGATCATACGGGACAGGTCGAGCACATCGACCGCATCGAGGGGCCGCAGGTCTTTCATCGCGCAGTGGCGCAGGCCGCCAAGGTTTGGGAGTTTTCGCCAGCCGTGCAAAACGATCGCGCCGTCCCAGTGTGGGTCAGCTTGCCGTTTGTGTTTGAACTGGAGTAATCAGCCGCCCGCGCGCTTGGCCTGATAGCCGCGCTTGGCCAGTTCAGCGAGCACGACATCCACTTTGTCCCCCTGAATTTCTATTACGCGATCGACGACCGACCCACCGCTGCCGCATTTGCGCTTGAGTTCAGAGGCGAGGGTCTTTAGTTCGGCTGAGGACAGACGCAGGCCCGAGACCGTGGTGACGGTCTTGCCGCCGCGGCCCTTTTTCTCGCGGCGCACGCGGGCGATGCCGTCGCCGGTGGGGGCGGCGGCTTGCTTTTTCGGCTGCGGTACGCGGCCGGTATCAGAGGAATACACGAGGCGGCTATTTTTAGCCATTGGGATTCTCCATCCCGTGTCCCGCCGCCCGCCGCTCTTGGACTATGCGCAGGGTTTCGTCGCGCCACGCGGCAAACTCGTCGGTATCTACGGCGTCGTGCAGGGTCGCTCTTTTGGCGTAGGGCACGTAGTTGCCGATGTGCCATAGCGTGTTGCGGTAGAGGCAGAAGTCGCCGGCGTCGAGGAAGAGTTGCCGGGCACCGGGCATACTCTGTGCATAGCTGAGGCAGGTCCACTCGCGTTCAGTAGCGGATTGTCCTTCGAGGTCGGGGGTGGCGATGGGGCGCTCGGGGAAGCACGCTGCTTCGCATGGCAGGTCGCGGCGCAGGTGGCTGCCGGGGACGACCCACGTGCACGAATCGGCGTACAGAGCGCAGTTGACTTGGTTGAAATAGCGGTCGTCGGCAAAGTGCTCGTCCCAGCGTGCGAGTTCCAAGCCGGGCATATTGTCGCGCCAGTCGCGATGCCAGTGAGTGCACCACGGCGACTCGGCTGGTTCAAAGAGCACGCCCATGACCTGCGGACCGCCGACGCGAAAATCCGGCGCGAGTAGGCGGTGGAGTGCGTCGTTGAGCGCGGGGAGTTCTACATAATCGATGAAGGGCTGTTGATCGAGTGGGAAGTCGGCCATTGGCTGCAAGCGCTGGGCTTGGGGGCCGCGCTGTTGGTGGGCCAAGTCTCGCGCCTCGTCGCAAACTCGGCGTAGATCGGCGACGAGGGAAGGGGGCAGAAGTTGACGGAAGACCGTATAGCCCTGAGT
>VXZF01000284.1 GCA_009845645.1 Gemmatimonadota bacterium
CGCAAATAAAACGCATCAGCTAGACTATCGCTTCCCGACACGGTAAACGCGGTCAAGAAATCGTATAGCCAATCGTGCAAATCGGCTTCTTGTTCAGAGGTGATAGGAGTATCCGTTTCGATAGGTATGGCCTTGATGGCCTGCTGTAATGGGTCGCCAGCCTCGGCTTTGATCATCTCTATGTCTTTGATGTGGTCGATGAAAGCTCGATATCCACCATGCCAACTCTTAGGATTGGCAACGACCATACTACTGGCGAGCCAAAAGGCGACGATGGCGAAAATGGCTCTGTGTTTCATGCTATCCTCCTTTATGGGTAATGGGCTCCTTTGAAAATACAACCCTCGTGCCAGCGTGATTGGCACGAGGGTTGTATTGTATGAAATGGTGCAGGTCGTTGGAGAATTAACGATGAGTAGTGCAAGTGGGTGAGATTAGCCACTCAACGCCCCCCATATTGCGATGCCGACCACCAGCCCCCAACATACGAACATAATAGCGAGAAATATCCGCACATCTTTTTCGTCGCGGAGGTGGTCAGATCGCCAAGCAGTTTTCCAAGGACGCTTACTGGGTTTGGGAAATCGGGGAGATTTGGACATGGTAATTCTCTCGTCGGTTGAAAGTAGCCCACTACCCTATTCTTGGATTTTTTCTAGTAATTCACTCTGGCGCTGGTTGCAAGCTGTCCAGTGCCTCTTGGAGAGCGGCGGTTAGGATCTCGGGTTCGTCCGTGCCGATGCGATAGGTTTTGCCGCTTTTCATTTTTATTTCTACCGCTTTCTGTCCCGAGACATTGTAGAGCCAGCCGTGGGGTGTCAAGCGGATGCCCCAGCCGTAGATCCAGGGGTTGCTCACCGGCCGGCAGGTGTCGATCTGATCGAGGGGGAAGCGCTTGCGGATCAGGCCGATGCCAAAGCGGATGCGGAGGTGCTCGGCGTCAATCTCGACCGTCAGGCTGGCGAACAGGGATAGGACCACCACCATACTGCCTAAGATCAGCCAAGTGGCGGTGGCTATTCCGGCCAGCCACACGGGCAGGGCGGCCAGCGGTATGATGGCGGCCGTGGTGACGACGATGACCGCGCCGAACTGGGTGTGGCGGTAGGTGTTCACTGCATCTGATCCTGCCAGGGCTTGATCCACAGGCCCGTCAGCTTGCCGTCTTGGTCGAGGACGACGCGCACTTCGGGTGATGCGGTACTGTACCTACCTCTGAAGCGGTGAATCAGTAGGTGCGGTTGGTTTTCTATGGAGTGGGTCTCGACGAAGTCTAGGCCCTCAAAGGTGCCGAAGAGCTGCCGGAGTTGTTGGTAGCTGTGGCGCTGGATTTCTGCGGTGAAAGCCTTGCGAAAGCTCTCGATGGCCTCCTCTGGCCCCAAGGCTTCAAAGCGACCTTGCTCGTGGGCTTGGAGGATTTGGGTGGCTAGTTGTGCGGCCAGTTGGTGTTGTTCGGACTGGACGGGTGCGCTGGCAACGGTCTGGGGGGTTGCGGTTCCCGGCAGCAGGCGTCCCGCCGTTCCAGTGGCTACCTCGCCTAGGGCAATGGCGGCGATGAATACGGCAATGGCCCGACCACCGGCGACATTACACGAAATGGCAAAGGCGCGGTACATCAGGAGCACCATCCAGACCAGCAGTAGTATCAGCACTATTCCTACCGAACTGAGGAGGGCAAGCTGAGCAATAGAAAGATGCGATATGCCTTGGGCAATCAAAGACGTGGTGAGGTCGCGAAAGGGCGGCGACACCACAAGCAGGGCTATGAGCAGCCCAGGAGCCCGGGCTAGGGCTAGGGTGCCGAAGACGTCGATGGGGCGCACGCGGCTGCGACTGATCAGGCGGCCGCCGATGTAGAGCAGGGCACTGGGGATGGCCCAAGCCATGAGGCCCTGCGCTATAGCGTGCCAGAGCGGGGCCGGGGCTGTGCGCTGGAAGGAGATCACGCCTGTAAAACGGAAATCAAAGATGCCGCCAAGCCAGGCAGTCAAAGCGATACACGCTAGGCCCCAGACTAGGGCTTGACCGCCGGCTAGGAAGTGAAAGGGATTGAACAGCCATAGGTGCCAGGCTGAGGTCGTGCGGGTGTGGGGAGCGTCCATGGGAGCTTCTTTCTATAAAATGCGCGTCACTCTTGCTCGACTTTGCCGAGCGTGTCCTTTGGGCCTTCCGCCTCTTCTAACGGCCCCAGTTGCTCGACGAGGGCATCGAGGCGGTTGCGCAGAGTGGGATAGGAGACGCCGTAGAGTTTGGCCATGTGCTTGAGATTGCCGCCGGTCTGGAGGAAGCAGAGCACAAAGGTCTGATCGTCTGGGGCAAGACGGGCCAACGGCGGCAGGTCAAAACCGCCTAGCACGGCCGTATCGCACTCGGTACAGTCTAGGCGGGCGACCTGCAGGGCCGCGGAACAAGCCGGGCAATGGGTGGGCAAGCGTGGGTTTTGTATTGGATCAGTATGATTCATTTTTATTCAATTAATTTTTCAATAAGTTAAAATATAATTATCTTTTACGCAATAATAATTTTTAAATATACAAGCGTTCGCGTCCGAAGCAGCAGCGATTCGACAAGGGATCTGTCGCTTACCGGGAAACCCTTGCCACGAGGGTAGGTTCATGGTACTTTGCCCGAACTGGTGAAGTGGCGTCATCTGTAACTGCTACCGCTCCAGGCTAATAAATCCCTTGAATCAAGGCTTTGTGACCATGAGGAAGCTGGCGCTCGTTTTCGTTGCGGTGTTCATGTACGTGCCTTCTCTCCAGGCCCAAGATCAACGGCTCGAACTTCCAACCTATCACCTGACCGTCGATCCCGCCGACCTGAGTGCCCTCTACCAGTCCCCCTTCAGCGATGTCCGCTATCCCGCCCAATTTTCCTTCGCGGGAGAGGTTCTTGAGTGCGAGGTGCGATTCCGGGGTGGGAGGGGGTCTCGCAGGGACCCAAAGAAAAGCTGGAAGGTCTGGTTTGAGGATTCATCCAATCCGGTTGGAGTCAGGGAGCTCAACCTCAAGGCGGAATACTCGGATCTCTCGTTGATGCGCAACGCGCTGGCCATGAGGTTGTATCAGTTCATCGGCCATTCAGCGCCGAATACCGAGCACATCAGCCTGATGGTCAACGATGACTTCATGGGCGTCTTCGTCCAGATAGAGGAGCCTGATCAGGACCTTCTTCGGCGGTACGACTACGAGCTTGGAAGTCTCTACAAAGCCGAGGATCACGGTGGGAGTACAGCGCCATTGCTGGATTACGACACCTACCTTTCTTCGTGGAACAAGAAGGTGGGAGGTGAATCCGACTATATCAATGGGCAGCGGCTATTCAATCAGCTTCTCTATCTGATGTATGAGGATTTTGCAGAGCGGGTTCCCCTCATGATGGATGTGGAGAATGTGCTGCAATACTTTGCGGTCGCCTATGCGATCTCCAGTACAGACGCCGTGACGAAGAATATGCTACTCTATTTCGACCCGAGGGGGCGCTTGCAGCAAATCTTCCCTTGGGATCACGACGCTTCCTTCGGCAATCACTGGACCGGAGAATACCAGCCCTACTTTGAAACGGTCTCCGAATACCCCAATCTGAACCACCATCTTCTATTTCAGAGGTTGATGGAATACGACGCTTGGCGCGAGTCGTTCTGGAACAAGGTCCGCTTCGTCATCGAGCATGGATTCGCCGCGGTGGAGGCCGAGATCGATTCAACGTACGAGTTGATCAAGTCGGACGTTTATCTGGACGGAGCCAAGCTCGGCACCAACGCCGAATTTGACGATGAGATCTCGCGTCTGAAAGGCTTTCTGGCGGCGAGGAGATCGTTCCTGATGGATTTCCCCTTTGTCGAAAAGAAAAAGGATCTTCTAGCGGACTTGTACTGCTCCGATCCGTTTCCCTCGCCCGATGCCGATGATCGCGGCGTGGTGTTTCGAGCCACTTCGCGCAGCCCCCAGGCCGTCGTGGTCGAATACATCACGGATTTGTCGTCCTACAAGACACGGGGAGAAGAGATCACGGTTAAGCAACTCGCGCTGTTCGACGATGGTCGCCACGACGATCTGCAGGCGGGGGACCTCGTCTACGGCAATCGTCTCGTGCTGCCCAAAAACTACACGGGCCTCGTGCCCTATTCTTTCAGGGCCGGAGGCTACAGCTATCCCTCCAACGGGCTATACTACATCAATTACAGGGCCACGAAGACGTTCGCTTTGAATGTGAATCACGCCGGTATCGAGGGGTATCGACACTTGCAGATCGGAGATGTTCATCGGATACGCGATGAATATTTCATCGAGATCATCAATGCCGGTGAGTTGAATCTGAACCTTTCCTACTGCAGCTTTGAAGCCGGGGAGTATTTCAACCGCTTCATGTTCCCGCCCGAGACGAACATCGAGGCGGGCTCCAGCCTGATCCTTTCCTCGAACAGAGATGCCGCCGGGGACCTGTTTCCGGACTCGCCCGTCTTCGGCAACCTTTTTTTCGCTGTCTCGCTGGGCGACACGATGAAGCTTTTGACGCCTACACTGACGGTGATGACGGCTCGCGTCAACGAGACCTACAGCGCTGTCGATCTTCCGATACCATCCATTGTGATCAACGAAATCAACTATCATTCAGCGGATGATCTGGATACGGGAGATTGGGTCGAGTTGTACAATCCCAACGATGCTGCCGTCGATCTTTCCGGTTGGAACTTTCAAGACGACGATGACGACCATTCCTTTGTGCTGCCCGGTGGGACGCTCATCGAGCCGCGCGGATTTCTGGTGTTGTGCCGAGATGGTGCGGCTCTCGAATCCCTCCTCGGGGTCTCTTGTGTCGGAGACTTCGATTTCGGATTGAAGAACAGTGGAGAGCTGGTTCGCCTCTCCGACAGCGATGGATTACTGGTCGATTCTTTTACCTACCTAGACGACAGTCCGTGGCCGGTGGAGGCGGACGGCGACGGTCCTACGCTGGAGTTGCTTCACTATAGCCTGGACAATGCGGACCCCATGAACTGGCGGGCTTCCATCCCGGTGGGGGGCACTCCGGGTCGGGCCAACAGCGTGTTGGCGTCCCCTACATCTGTCGCGAGCGAGACGGACGAGGGCACACCGCGGTCGTTCAACCTCTTTCAGAACTATCCCAATCCCTTCAATAGCGAAACCCACATCGCCTTTCACCTACCGCGAACGGAGCATCTTTCTCTGGAAATCTTCAGCGTGACCGGCCAATTGGTGTCCACCCTGATGGAGGGCGTTTATCGAGCGGGCAGACACCGGATACCCTGGGATGGCCGGAACGATCGAGGAGAGTCCGCTGGTTCCGGGATATTCTTCTATCGGTTGACGACGGAAACCTCGCAGTCAACGCGAACCATGGTTCTCGTCAAGTGACGCATGGC
>VXZF01000302.1:0-166 GCA_009845645.1 Gemmatimonadota bacterium
GCGTTAAGGTCAGCACCCTTGTCGAGCAAGAGACGCACCACCTCCACATCGCCCCCCCAAGCGGCATACATCAAGGCCGTATCGCCGTTGTTATCTTGGGCATAAGCGACAGCTACCTATACCAATTGTTCCACTAAGATGCGGACGACCACGACATGGCCTTCCC
>VXZF01000302.1:176-5385 GCA_009845645.1 Gemmatimonadota bacterium
CAATAAGCGCACCACCTCGTCTTCACCACCCTGAGCGGCATACATCAAGACCGAACTGCCGGAGACATCTTGAGCGTGGAGGTCAGCACCATTGGCGAACAAGAGACGCACCACCTCCACACCGCCCCCCTGAGCGGCATACATCAAGACCGACCGACCGGAGGCGTCTTGGGCGTGGAGGTCAGCACCATTGGCGAGCAAGAAGCGCACCACCTCCACATCGCCCCCCCCAGCGGCTTCTATCAAGGCCGTAGTGCCGTCGTCATCTTGGGCGTTAAGGTCAGCACCCTTGTCGAGCAAAAGACGCACCATCTCCACATCGCCCCCCCAAGCGGCATACATCAAGGCCGACTGGTCGGAAGCATCTTGAGCGTTAAGGTCAGCACCTTTGTCGAGCAAGAAGCGCACCATCTCCACATCACCCCCCAAAGCCGCCCACATCAAGGCCGTAGAGCCATCGGCATCTTGGGCATCCGCGCCTGCTTCCGCTACCCATTGTTCCACTAAGATGCGGACGACCTCGACATGGCCTTCCCGAGCCGCCCACATCAAGGCCGTCATACCGTCAGCATCTCGGGCGTGGACGTCCATCCCAGCCGCAATAAACAGCCGTACCGCAGATACATCCTCCGCGCGGATGCGCTCCAAAAAGGATGCCGACGTATACGAAATCCCCAGCTCATCTAGCGCACTACGGGCTGCCTCAGGAGTCGGAGAGTCAGGATCGGATAAGGCTTGGCCAATCCCCGCGGGCAACGTCGGATCCAACGGATTGACGCTATACGTCCCTATCAGATAGGCATCGGTAAAGTTGATGTCGCCATCGGCATCCACATCGCCGAGGGATATGTTGGGGATATGAGCCGCAAGAGTCGAAGAATCGACGCTGTACATGGCCACGAACAAAGCATCGACAATATCGACCCGACCATCGCCGTTGACATCCCCTAAGAGGCTACCCACAACGACCTTCCGCCGCCCAGACAGACCGCGCCCTTCCACGACGATGTCCACCGGGGCCATCCCGTCTCGAACCTGGAAGGCGGGATTCACATAGGCGACCATGTCCGAGCCCCAAACAACCAATCCATACGCCTGATCTTGGGCAGCCACTGCCGTATAGGGCCTACTCGACACGCCGCTGCTGACCCCAGCCTGCCCGTCAATCAGCACCATCCGCCGACTCACCGTCATCCCACCGCTGCTGAGCCGGTAGATATACACTCCCGCCCCGACCGCACGACCAGCCGCATCCGTGCCGTCCCAGCGCGCCGTGTGCGCACCCGCCGACCGTTCGCCATCGACTAACCGGGTCAAGCGCTGTCCCAGCATATTGAACACTTCCAGCCGCACGTGAGCCGTCGCCGACAGTTGGTAGGGAATGAGTGTGGAAGGATTGAACGGATTGGGGTAATTCTGTCCCAAGGCAAAGTCGGCCGGCAGCGCCGCGCCCCTTCCCCTAGACAGTGCTTGCAGCGAAAGCGCAAAATAGCCGGTCGCATCCGTCGTCGTGCCGACCGACTGGCGCAGATCGCTCAAATCGAACAGCCGCACCTGCACTCCGGCGGCTGGCAACCCAGACGATAGACTTATCCGGCCCTCTACCAGCGACTCCGCGCCGACGCGAATGCTGAACACGAGTCCGATAAGACAGGCGATAAAAAACGACCTGACTCTTGCATTTTGGAGCAGACTCTTTAGCATGATTGGGATCTTCCTTTCCTCTTTAAATCAGTGTGATTTGTAGGGAATTAACGATCATTGTTCACTCATTCGTAGCGCAGCGCTTCTACCGGATCGGCCTTGGCAGCCTTGTACGCCTGATGGCCGGAACTGACCAAAACCGCGACGAGCGCAATCGCAGCCCCAGCGGCAAAATGCCACGCCGCCAGATCAATGCGAAAGGCAAAGCCATTCAGCCAATCGCGCATCCACCACCACGACAGCGGCCACGCCACCAGCGCGCCAATCAGGGCGAGACAGGCAAACTCGCGGGTCATCAGCGTGGTGAGACCAAAGACGCTAGCACCGAGGGCCTTGCGGATGCCGAATTCCTTGGTGCGGCGACCCGCGGCGAGAGCAGTGAGCGCAAAGGCACCCAAGGCGGAGATGAACACCGCGCCGACCGCAGCCCACGTGATGAGCCGACGCCAGCGCAACTCGTCGCGGTAGGCCGCCTCCATATCCTGCTGCAGGAACGAGAAGTGGAAGTCGGAGTAGCCAATGACGCTGTCCCACGTCTCCTGCATGTACTGGACAACCTCTTGCACATCCCCCGGTTTCATGCGCACGAACATGAGATCGGGAGTGCCCAAGTCGGGGAAGAGCAACAGCAGGCCCGGAGGGAAGTCCTCGTATCCAGACTGGAAGGTGAAGTCCTTGACCACGCCGATAATGAGCGCTCCAGTCCCAATCCCGCTCCTGCCACCTATCGGCTTGCGTCCCTCCCTACTCGACATGCGGACAATATCGATCGTCTCACCAATCGGGTCGGCGAATCCGAGTTGTGCCGCCGCGCTTTCGGAGATCAGCACAAGGTTATACTTGTCTCCTTGGTCCAGAGAGAAATCTCGGCCATGTATCAACTCTAAGTTCATGGTCTCGACAAAGTTGTGGTCCACCTCGTAAGGGAGGATGTTTACTTCCCGGTTGCTCTCAGTCACTGCCCAGTATCTCCCACTGTGGCGTCCAAAGTCCAAGAAATCTTCATAGTCTTCATCCATCAGGGAGATCGAGGCGAGGCGACTGTGCTGCAAAAAGGCATTCACGAGGGAATTCAGATGATCCATGGGGCCGATAGAGTCCGTATCCACTAAGATGACGCGCTCCTGATCGGTGTGCCGAGTCATTAAGTGCTCTAGCTGGTGATACATGACCAAGGTGCAAGTGATCAACCCCACGGAAATGGCCAACTGCACGCTGACGAGCACGCGACTGAGCCGAGTAACTCCAGTTATGGACACGTTGCGCCGAATCGCGCTTAGGGGTACCAAGCGGGAGAGCACAAGCGCCGGATACCAACCAGCACTCAAGCTGACCAGCAGCAGCAATATCCCTAATGCACCCAGCATACTCGGCTCGCTCAAACCGAGCGATAGCTCCTGCGAAAAGGTCGCGTTGAACGCCGGCAGCAGCAGCGCCGCCAACCCGCATCCGGCACCCAACCCGACCATAGACAACACCACTGCCTCACCAATGAACTGGCGTATCAATTGCCCGCGTCCAGCACCCGCCGCCTTGCGCACACCGACCTCCGCTGCCCTCAGCGAGGCCCGGCCAATGGCCAGATTGACGAAGTTGATGCACCCCATCAACAAAACCGCCAAGGCCATACTGACGAGCACATACGAGATAAACGGATCCCTTGGCTCCACCACGTGCCCGACCCATTGCATCATGCTGGTATCCGAGTGCAGGTCAATCAGCGGCTGCAACCGAAATAGAGAGAAATCCTCCGGGAGATCTTCTGGTATCTCCTGTCCATCGCTTTGGATCATGTTCCGCGTTAGTTGCACGAAGGCCGGCGTTAGGTCCGCCGGGTCTACGTCGGACGCGAGGAGGACGTATGCGTTGCACGAGCCATCCCACTCATTGGGGGACTTGCGGAATAAGAATTCCGTGTTCTCAAACGGCAGCAGCATGTTGAACCGAATTGACGACGTGTGCGAAACCGGCACGGCCACGCCGGTGATAGTGAAGTCTTCGGTCCCAATCCTGCTCCGCGTCGAGGCGATCGTCAGGCTCTGACCCAGCGGATCGGCGTCGCCAAACAGGCGTTGAGCCATCTCATAGCTCAGCACGACGGAGTTGCGCTCGGCCAGCGCCGTAGCCGCGTCCCCTAGCAGAAGCGGAAAGTCGAAAACCTCGAAGAATGCAGGATCGACGAGGAGGAATTCCTCGTCGGACGAACTGCCTTCAAAGGTCGTCCGCACAACGCGCCTCTTTCTTTCGTCCCCATCCCCCGCACTGAGGCGCACCGTGCGCTCCACATGTGGAGAGAGGGCCTCCAGTTCGGGCGCAAAAGCAAATTCAATCAAGTCTGCCATGCGCATCAGCCCCTCCTCCGACCCCATAGCCTCGACATAAACGCGATAGATCCGGTCCCCTTTGCTGTGGAAGCGGTCAAACGACCACTCCTGAGAGGCAAAACGCCATGCGAGCAGGCAGAACGCCATGCCCAAGCCCAGCCCCGCGAGGTTGATGACTGTGTGCAGGCGATGGCGCATCAAATTGCGCCAAGCGATGATCAGGTTATTGCGTAGCACAGTTTCTATTTTCCTTTCCTCTTGATTCTGCAATGTTCTCGCCGACGGAATGACTCACTTGATAAGGTCATATCCTCTTCGGTGAAGCGGACCTCGTCGAGTCGGCTGCTGCGGTCGGTAGGGTTCAGTACGCGGGTCATCAGCGTGGTTACTCCGTGGCGCCAGCCGCTTCAAGAAGTTCTATCACTTCTTTGCGGAAGTGACTGTTTTTGCGACTGTTTTTGGCAATGCGCAAGGCCGTCCAGCCGTAGTCATTTTGGGCGTTAAGGTCGGCACCGTTGGCGAGCAAAAGCCGAGCCATCTCGACACCACCCTCCCGAGCGGCATACATCAAGGCCGTATCGCCGTTGTTATTTTGGGCATTAATGTCGGCCCCGTTGGCGAGCAAGAAGCGCACCACCTCCACAGCACCCCCCTGAGCGGCATACATCAAGACCGACCGACCGGAGGCATCTTGGGCCTCCGGGCCTGCTTCCGCTACCCATTGTTCTACCAAGATGTGTATGACCTCGACATGGCCCTCATCAGCAGCCCACATCAAGACCGTCTTGCCCTTGCGGAAATCTTGATCGTGGAGGTCGGCCCCGTTGGCGAGCAAGAGACGCACCATCTCCACATGGCCCTCCCGAGCGGCATGTATCAAAACCGTAGTGCCGTAGTAATCGCGGGCGTTAAGGTCGGCACCGCTTTCAAGCAAAAGCCGAACCACCTCCACATGCCCCCCCCAAGTGGCATACATCAAGGCCGACTGGTCAGGGTTGTTTCGTGTGTTAGTGTCAGCACCGTTTTCAAGCAAAAGACGCACCACTTCCACATGGCCATTACCAGCAGCTTCCATCAAGGCCGTAGCGCCGTTGCCGTAGTCTTCTTGTGTGTTGATGTTGGCGCCGTTGTCGAGCAAGAGACGCACCACCTCCACATCACCCCCCAAAGCCGCCCATATC
>VXZF01000059.1 GCA_009845645.1 Gemmatimonadota bacterium
TCGGTGATGTCTCCACCACGACATTTCTGGACGAAATCGAGGTCTTTGGTCGCGGCTACCCCCAGGAGGCCCGCTACATCTCCGCGCCCCATTCCTTCGGCCAAGCCGTGAGCTTGGGACAGGTCGCGTGGAAATTCACCCGCTATCGCCTATTGCCTTCCGGCGCGATCACAGCCGATCCCACTGCACCAGTGCAACTGAACTTGCAGACCCGTGCGGGGTTCGACGACAATCCCAAAACGTACTTCATCTTCGACGATCTCGGTCGGCTGGTGGAAGTAGATGAAAAGACCTATTTCGACTCGCCGCGCATAGTAGAGCGATTCTCCGAGGGCATCGCCGGCTTCCGCGCCAAGCGCGACGACGACATCGAAAACTGGAACAACTGGTCAGTCAATTACCAAGCGTCAGGCGACGAGATTCGCTCCTCTGACGGGGCCGAGTTCCTCCAGTTTCGCTTTACCATCACCACCGAAGACCCGCTGGCCTTTGGCGTGCTCGACAGCTTGGCCTTTGAGGTCTCGCCGCTGTTGGCCGACCGCGCGCTAGCGGAAATTGCCCTCGACGGACGCGCCGGTGCGGACGGTGCCGTCGAGGTGCCCCTCGGAGTCGCCCAGCGCTTTGCCTATCACATTCGCACGGAGGCCGGCACAACCGACCGCGCAGGATTCGACGGCATCGAGTTAGAAGTCCCTCCGGCCTCCCACTTCCTCGACCTGACCATCGACGACCAGCCAGCGGCTGAGGGCGAGGATTTTTCCCTCGCCGCCAGCGACGAGCAGTTGCGCTTCACCTTTCCCGCGGCGTTCCAAGAGGACAAGGCGTTTCGCGTGCGCTTCCAAGGCGCGGTCTTTCAGCCATCGGTCTTTTTGGCCAGCCGCCTTTTTAACACCTCAGCCACTAGCTTGCCGCAGTCCATCGAAGCTGGAGACGCCCACGCCGACGTGGCCAGCAACAGCATCCAAGTCGTCTCCAGCGATGAAGTCCTCGGCATTCTCGGGGTGGTTGGGCTGTCTGCTCCCGTGGTCACGCCCAACGGCGATGGGGTCAATGAGCAAGTCGCCATTGGCTTTGACTTGTTCGGCGTCGCTGGGGGCGCGTTGCGAGTGGAGGTGCACGACCTGAGCGGTCGCCGCTGCGCCGCGATCTTGGACGCGCAGGCCACAGCCGGACCGTACGCGCTACGATGGGATGCGCAGGACGAGCGGGGAAAACTCGTGCCCCCAGGGCTATACCTAATCCGCGTCGAGGTCGAGGTCGATCGCGGCACATTCGCCCGCGTGGCAGCGGTCGGGGTCGCGTACTGATGGAATTAGGAATTGCGAATTGATTGTCGCGTACCAATGAGGACGACATGAAAACCCTACAACTAGCGATTGCTTCCCTCCTGCTCGCGGCTGCGGCGAGCAGCCAAAACCTGAGCTTTGCCGGGTCCGACTTCGCTTCTTGGGCCCATCCGCAGGGGCTAGTGGAAGTCTTGCCGCAGGGCATAAAAGTGAAGCGCTTTGAGCAGCGGTTCAATGCAGTGGCCAACGCCCGCGAATTTTCCGGCATGTCCATCGGCGAATACGGGCAGCGCTTTGCGCGCACGCCGTCCAATCAGCAGCAGGCCGACCTAGCCGGCGACCAAGACCCCAATACCTGGTGGCAGCCCGATCCAGATACCCCAGTGCAATCGTGGTGGTTGGAGCTAGACTTGGGACGCTCTGTCGTGGCCGACAAGGTGCGCGTCCGCTTTCCCAACCGCGAGGGGGCCAAGCCCTTTAACTTTTTCTCGGTGTACGTCAGCCCAGGCATTCCGGTCTTCGGCGGCCGGGCCAAGCGCATCGTCTATCGCCGACTGGGCCGGCCGATCAACAACAACACCGAGTCCCTAGTCGAGTTTGACCTCAAGACAACTGGCCTTGCCTCGGCCACGGGTGAGTACCTGAGCGCGGACGAGGTCCTCGACTTCGACATCATACGCTTCGTGCGCTTTGAAGCAGCCGGCGCAACGCCCGATGCCGCGCTCGCCGAAATAGAGGTGGACGGCATTGGCTTCAACCTCACCTCCATGGTGCAGATTGAGGATCGAACCGAGCACTGGGGAGGACGGACGTGGACGTCCAAGCACCGCGACTGCCCGGGTTGCGGCAAAGGCAGCGGGGCCGAGGCCCTCATCGACCAAGACGTGGGATTTCGCGGGTGGAATATCGAGGGCTCAGACAAGGGCAACTGGCGCGATTCAGGCGTCTGGTCCGTCGTCGATTTCGGCAACGTCTTTCGCGTCGATCGCATCATTTGGCTGCCGATCGTCTCCGGTCGCGGCCCGTTCCTCTACGGCTTCCAGCGCGACAAGCAGGGCAGTTGGCCCAGTTTCGATTTCTTCGCCTCCGACGGCACCCCCAGCAACAGCGCCGATCCAGTAGTTGAAGGTCCTTTCCACTACGACTTGCTGTCGTCCGTGGCCAACTCCGGCCGCTACTTGTTCGACTTCCAGTTCGAGCCGCGCGCGCTGCGGCTGCTGTTGTGGCGCGTGACGCGGCCGCAGCAGTTCCACCGCGCCGCCCAACTCTTCGTCTTCCACAGCGAGGGCTATCCCGCGCAAGTCGAACTGGAGTCCGAAGACATTTCCCTCGGCGGTGCCCGCAGTATGCGCTTCGTCGAATGGGACGCCGACCTGCCGCCCGGAACGCGCATCGAAGTGGAAACCCAAACCGGCAATGGCTTCCAGACCCTCAAGCGCTACTTCCTCGCCAACGGCAAAGAAGTGACCAAACAAGCCTACGAGTCCGCCAAATCCCGCAACCGCGGCGACATCGTCGAGGAACGAGTGCGCGACGACACCTGGAGCGCGTATAGCCAACCCCATCGGTTCTCCGGTCAGGCGTTCCTCTCGCCGTCGCCGCGGCAGTGGCTGCGGGCGCGGGTGCGGCTCATCAGCGACGATCCAGCGGTCTTCCCCACCCTGCGCTCGCTCACATTTGTGGCCAACGCGCCGATCATCACCGCGGGGCTGACGGGCCGCGTCTTCCCCCGCGAAGCCGCTATGGACACTTTGCAGACGTTCCGCTACACCATCTCGCCAGTGGCCTTCAACAGTCGAGATGCTGGGTTCGACCGCGCACTCATCTTGCTCCCGCCCGGCGGTGGCCGTGACGCCGCATTCATCAGCGCATCCGTAGGGGGAGCCGAGGTTGCGGCCACTGGCTTGTTGCGAGGGGATTCGCTCTTGGTGGAACTGCCGCCGCCGCTGGTCCGGCGCGACTCGGTCGCCATCGCCTTTTCCGCGCGCTTGTCCCACAGCCCCACGGTCTTCAACGCGTTCGTCGCCAACTCGACCGTAGCAGATAACCTCCAAGGCGTAGTGCCCGCCGAGTTCGGTGCTGATCTAGTCTTCGTGCCCGAGGCAGTCGCCGGCGGTTCGCTGATCCGCAACGTCGAGCACACCCACTCGATAACCCCCAACGGCGATGGTGTCAACGACCAATGCGAACTGAATTTCACCGTCGTCAAGACCGAGCAAGCGCCGCAAGTACAAGTCTTTACCTTAGATGGCCGGCCCGTGATCGAACTGACCAGCCAAGGCGCGCCAAGCCGGCGCTTCCGCTACGTCTGGGACGGACGGAGAGCCGGTCACGCGGTGCCGCCCGGCATCTACGTCCTGCGCATTGCCATAGAAGCCGATGCCCGCGCCGACCGCGTTTACAGGCTTGTACATGTCGTTTATTAAGAGGGAGTACACTGTGAGACGTCGAATCTTCACACTATTAATCTGCCTATTCGCCTGGACACTGCCAGAGGCCAGCGCCCAACGCGCCACCGCATACGACAACCCCTATTACACCACGGGGACAGAAGTTTCTCCGGCGACCCTCGTGCCCTCGGTGCGCAAATGGTACCTGCCGCAGCGGCTGTACTCGCTATACGACTGGCGGCAAGAGCAATACTCCAACTACGCCCGCGACCACTACGAGCGCTATACCGAGGTTTTCTTGGAAGGTTCGCCGTTCTACGACGTGTACGGCGATTACATCACCCAGGGCTGGCTGGTGTACGACTGGACCGAAGACTACCCAGAGGACAACGGCAGCATCATCACCAAAAATCCGCGCTTTCGTTCGTGGTTCAACAACCTGCTCGTATCGTCGAGCCATTCCGGACAGTTCTACTCGGCCCTGATGGTGGGCGACGGCATCCGCACCACCCTGACCCCCCTGACGTTTTCCAAGCCGCGCTTCGACGGCATTCAGTGGGATCTTACCACCGACAAGTACGCCCTGACCATGCTGTCATCGCGGGTTAGCAACACTGGAGAAATTTCCTCCAGTGAAGTCGGCGGCGGCGTCCAGGCCAATACATTCACCACCCTGATGGCCGCTAGAGGACGGGTGCAAGTCGGGGATTTTGCCGCCCTCGGCGCAACCTTTGTCAATGCCGCACATCGCAACTCCAACCTGCCGTTTGGCGACAATTCGCTCAGCGGCCTGCTCAGCGGCCCAATGAACGCGGACTTTGTCCGCTCCATCGTCGTGCGCATTTCCGATGATTCGCCCGAAGACGGCGAGGGCGGCGCGCTGCTGTCGCGCTGGCGCATCTTCATCGATGGCGTCGAGCACACCGGAGACATCGTCCCCGTGGTCGAAGGCGGCATTCGCCGCGGCGGCGCAATTGTGGCCAGCGGTACGGATGTCATCACCCTGACCTACAACATCGAAGACTTCTCCCCGAGCACAGAAGACGCCATCGACGATTTCCGCGAGATCGAGCGCATTGAAATCGGCCTCGTGCTGGCCAATGACTACAAGGTCGAAGTGACCTCTAATAAGCAAACCAACAACCTCGGCACGCCCGTATTCCTGCCAGTGTTGCGCGCGGCCGGCAACGTCAAGGACGGCTCAAATCAGGCATTTCACCGGTTCAGCTACGGCCTGCCGACCGGGACCCGCATGTTGGGCTTTGACCTCGCCGTTGCCGACCTACAGGGCTTTGACTTCCGCGGCGAGTTCGTCCGCAACTTTCAGTACCGCCGCTTTCCCAACGAGAACATGGCCACAAACCAGACGCTGGCCACCAACGAGGCCCAAGCCATGTACGCGACCGCGCAGAAGCGCAGCTATCCCTATACGTTTTTCGCCGAGGTTTTCAGCATCGACGCAGATTACTCCACCCGCGCCTTCATCCCCAACGCCGAAGGACATGTGTACTACGACAACGAGCAACGGCACCTGTACGAATTCGTCGATGACAACGACGATCAGGACGAGCTACCGGACTGGACGCGACGCACATTCGGCAGCCGCGTCAACACGCGGCAGGGGCAGCAGTTGCTGACCGACGCCGCGGTTTTCCCGGGCATTGACGAGGACAACGACGACATCTCGGATTTCAACCGCAACTTCAA
>VXZF01000409.1:0-1867 GCA_009845645.1 Gemmatimonadota bacterium
ATCCTCGTACGGCCCGCGCCCGTATCCGGCCGAATTGCTCTGTCCGGCAATCACCCACAAATCGCCTACCCCCAAAAAGTGCCGCATATCCCCGCGCGGCGACCATTCCCCAGCCGGGTTGTCCGCCGTCCGCAACCGCGTCTCCAGTCGGTAAAGCCCTCCTGCGGGTATGTGTTCCAAAGCCCCCTTCCAAGTCCCATCCGCCGCTGTCGGTACCGCCTGCCAGTCCAAACTGGCCGCAACCGCTACCCCTGTATCCTCCCACACCAAGCGCACTTCCACTTGTCCGGGAGTTTCAAACCTCCATCGACCCTCTAGCCCAATCCTTCCTTCCCCGCGCTCGTCCTGCTGTACGATCTGCCAGTCCTCTGGCCCCTGTTCAATGATTGCACCGATTTGCTCTGCCATTCGACCTCTTTCCGTTAGATAGCGCGCATTCGTCAGCACCTAATTTGCCAAACGCTCCTCTTGTCATGCAAGTTTTCTCCAATTCTCTTGGCTTCTCGTTGGTTGCTGACGATTAATGTGGTGTCCTAATTATTGAAAAAGGAGATTTTTGATGTCGCTCGAAGGCAAGGTAGCTCTCATCACAGGCGGCGCGCGCGGCTTGGGTCGCGCTTACGTCCTCCATCTGGCCCGCTTGGGCGCGGACGTTATCATCGCCGACATAGACCTACAGGCCGCCCGCGAATACGGCGAAGAACTCACGGCTGAGACCGTGGAAGCCGAAGTAGTAAAGCTCGGTCGCCGCGGCGTGGGCATTGCCGCAGATGTCACTGATCGCCAAGCCGTAGATGCCTTGGTCGCCGAGGGACTCGATACTTTTGGCCGCATCGACATACTCGTCAACAACGCCGGCGGCAACTTGCGCTCGCACGAGGAACAAGCCGCCTCCTTGGCTGGGGAAGCCCACTACCGCTACATAATGGACATCAACCTCACCGCCACTATCCACTGCTGCCAAGCAGTCAGCGCGGCCATGAAGGAAGCTCAGTCTGGCAAAATCATCAACGTGGCCTCACAAGCGGGCCTGTGGAGCGGGCGCGATGGCGGTGGTATGCCCTACAAGGTGGCCAAGGCCGGCATCGTCCACTACACGCGGGTGCTTGCCGCCGAGCTAGGCCCTTATGGCATCCACGTCAACTGCATCGCTCCGGGCCTAATTTTGTCGTCTCGCGCCGTGGCCCAAGGCCGCAACAGCGAGGAATCGCGCGAGCGCTTAGAGCCGCAGATTCCCCTCCGCCGCTTGGGCACGCCCGAGGACTGCGCTCGGGTGGTAGAGTTTTTGGCGTCCGATCTGTCGGATTACGTCACCGGCCAGTGCATTCCGGTGTGCGGGGGCTTTGTGGCCTTCTGATAGCTCTCATTCCTCGGGTCGTCTGATGCGCGCCACGAGCCTCATCAGGGCGAGTCGCGCAAAATCGCGCGGATCGTCGGTGCGAATTAGAAAATCCCCCTCCACGCGGCGCGTTTCTCCGGCATTGAGGACGACCGGCTGTCCAAGCGGTATAAAGGCGTCGATTAGAAATTCCTCTTGATCGAAAAACCGCAAGTCGTAGCGCACCCATACAGTGGTTTCGCCGACATTGCGGAATACGGCCACAAAGATCCCCTCGAATTCCGCTGTTCCCCCGAATCCCGGCTCTGGAAAAAACGGCAACCAAGTCAAGCTGTCGATCGACACGCTGCCCTCCAATCCCGCGTCCTCGACGAACTCCACCTCACTGCGCAGGGCTTCTACTGCGCCGCTTGGTCCGTCCTCTGCGGCAAAGCATCCGCCTAGCAACAGCATTAGGGCGATCCCGATGCTCATGGCTTGGTCCTAACTCTCGGTTTGCGTCTGTATTTCTTCGTGGTGTTCTTTAAA
>VXZF01000409.1:1967-5379 GCA_009845645.1 Gemmatimonadota bacterium
TGGCTTGGTCCTAACTCTCGGTTTGCGTCTGTATTTCTTCGTGGTGTTCTTTAAATGCTATGAAAAAACCCCAGTTAATCCAGTGCCTAGTGCTAATCCTGATCGCCGCAGCCGCCCACGCCGACGATCCTGAACCCCGCTACCAAATGCCCCCCATAGAAGTCACGGCGACGCGCGCGCCCCGCGAGGGATTTGACCTGCCGCTGGCTACGACCGTGATCGCGGAGGTCGGGCGCGCGCGCCCCGGGCTCTCGCTAGCCGAGTCGCTACGTCCGGTGCCTGGGCTGTTTATCGCCAACCGCCACAATCTCTCCCAAGGCGATCGGCTCAGTGTGCGAGGCTTGGGTGCGCGCGCGGCCTTTGGCGTTCGCGGGATCAAGGTCTTGCTCGACGGCATTCCCCTGACCATGCCCGACGGCCAGAGCCAGCTCAACAACCTCGACTTGGGGTCAACGGGCCGCGTTGAGATTTTACGCGGGCCGAGCTCGTCGCTGTACGGCAATGCGGGTGGCGGCGTGCTCGCGGCCCACACCCAAGCTCCGGCCGAGGCTGCTTGGCGCGTGGAGCCGCGCTTGATCGCCGGTAGCAATGGCCTATTCCGCGCACAGACGAGTCTTGCGGGACGAACTGATAATACTCACGCGTTCGCTAGCGTGTACGACCTGCGTAACGAGGGCTACCGCGACCACGCCGATGCCCGCGCCCGCGGCCTCAACGCACTCGTCGGCCACGCCCTCACTCCCCATACGGAGTTGACGCTCCTACTGCATTTATACGATGCCCCGTACTTGTTCAATCCGAGTTCGCTCGACGCGGACGCTGCCCGAGATGCTCCGCGCAGCGCGCGTGGGTTTGTGGTAGGGCAGGGGGCATCCAAACAAGTGCGCCAGGGCCAAGGCGGCATTCGCCTCGAATATCGCCCCCCGCAAGCACCGCACCACCGCGCGTCGAGTCTCGTGCTGTACGGCGTTGGTCGCGCGCTCAAAAACCCCATTCCGGGCCGCATTGTCGAACTCGACCGCCGCGCTGGTGGCTTGCGTACTGAGCACCAATTCGCCTGGACTAGTACGCGCCTCGTGACTGGCCTTGACTTGGACTTCCAGCGCGACGACCGCCGCGAGTTCGCCAACGAGGGTTTGCCCGAAGGCGATCGCGTGGACGACGATCGCGTATTCGAGCTTGTGCAATACGGCGCAGAGCAGGTGGATCAAGAGGAACAGGTGCAGAGCTTCGGGCCGTTTGTCTCTTTGGAACAGGACTTGGGTGATGCGCTGACTGCGACCGTAGGGGGCCGCTACGACCGCTACCGCTTTGCCGTTGACGACCAGTCGCGCGACATGGATCAGTTCAGTCCGATGGCGGGAGTGGTGTACCGACTTGATCCCTTCTCACGTTGGTACGCCCATGTTGCTACGGCCTTCCAGACGCCCACCACCTCTGAGTTGGGCAATCGGCCCAGCGGGGAGGGCGGTTTCAATCCGGATCTAGGCCCTGAGCGCGTCCTCGGGTTGGAGACGGGTTTGCGCCGCCACGTGCGCCGGGGGCGCATGGACTTGGAGGTGGCCTTGTATCAACTCCAGATCGCCGATGCGCTGATTCCCTTTCAGGTCGAGAGCGAAGACAGCGAAGAGATTTATTTTCGCAACGCCGGTCAGGCGCGCAATCGGGGGTTGGAATTGTCGCTGTCAGCGGTGCCGCATCCTGGGTTGCGGACCACCCTCGCATACACTTTTGGCGACTATGTGTTTGAGGACTATGAGGTTGAGGACGGAGACGGACTTGTTCAGCTTGCTGGTAACGAGGTGCCGGGCGTGCCGCGCCATCGGCTCTTCGCCGCGCTGAGCTACGACAGCCCGCAGGGCTTGTTTGCCGAGGTCGAATTAGAGCGGGTTGGCCGCTACTGGGCCAACGATTTCAACGGCCCGCCGCCCGGAAGTGATGCCACGTCCGACGAGTTTTTTAACAGTGCGTATCTGAGAGTCGATCTGCGCTTGGGGATCGACTATCGCGCAGCGAGGCCCTTTGTCGCGGTCGATAACCTGTTTGATGTCCAGTACAACGGCTCGGTGGTTCCCAATGCCTTTGGCGGGCGCTTCTTTGAACCCGCTGCGGGTCGCACTTGGCGCTTGGGGCTTAGTGCTGAGGTTGGTCCCTAACGGTACTCGCCGTCTTCCGCAACCGGCACACGAAAAATCCCTCCATTCCTCCCAGCGGCAGAATCCGCTTGGCTCGCTGCACTTGGGCGTCAAATGCCTTTCCCCGCCATTCGCTCAGACCCGGTGCCACATTGTCAAAAGGCAGCGCGATGTCCTCGACTGCTAGGGCACCGGCGAACTGACGCAGCACTCGGCTGATGATGGCCTCGTTTTCTTCGGGCGCGAAAGTACAGGTCGAATAGACCAACACTCCGCCCGGCTTGAGGCATTGTATGGCTGAGTAGCAGAGCCGCCGCTGTTTGCGGCTGGCCTCGGCGATCTTTTTCTCGCTCCAATAGGCATAGGTTTTGGGCACATCGGCGCGGAACCGTCCCTCGGATGAGCACGGCGCGTCGAGGAGCACGCGGTCGAAGCGTTCTGGATGGCGACGCCAGATGCGGGTTCCGTCGGCGAGATGGGCTTGCACGTTTTCGGCTCCGTGACGCGCGAGGTTGTCCCGCAGGCGAAAGAAGCGGCCGCGCACGGACTCCACCGCCCAGATGCTCCCTTGATTGCCCATCAGTTCGGCGAGCTGCAAGGTTTTGCTGCCCGGAGCGGCCCCGAGGTCGAGAATACACTCCTCGCTTTGCGGTGCCAGGAGGATCGGCGGCACCATGCTGGAGGGGTTTTGGATGTAGAGTCGGCCTTCGCGGTAGGCCGCGCATTCGGTGAGGGCGCGGCGCTGAGTAGCTGGGACGACAAAGGCGTCGGCCTTCCAGGCGAGTGGAGTCAAGGCAAAGCCCTCCGCCGTTAGCTCGGCGACGAGTGCGCCAGGCGTGCCCTTGAGTGCGTTGGCGCGGAAAGCCGTCGGCTGCTCGGCGGCCAAGCTCTGCCAGCAGGCGGCAAAGTGTTCGGCTGGGAGTATGGCCTGCAAGCGAGCGCGAAAGGCTTCCGGTAGAGGCACGGTAGCTACCTCGGGGGCATCTCGTCGCCGGTCGGCACGGGGTGATTGATCCAGTAGCCGCTCGGGTCGGTACCGCGGCAGATATAGCCGTGGGCGCGCTTCTCCTCGCGGGTGCGCACCTCGGGCGGCATGTAGCGCAGCGTCAGGCCGCAGCGGCGGCGCGTGGAGCGGTTGGGGGCCGAGCCGTGCAAGAGCAGGTCGGTGTGCAGGGACATCTGGCCGGCGCGCATGGTAAAGGCCACTGGCTCGCCGCCCCATTGGAGCGGATCGTGCACGCTCTGCCCCAAGACGTTTTGCTCCTCCGCGGTGCTGT
>VXZF01000521.1 GCA_009845645.1 Gemmatimonadota bacterium
TTCTCCAGCCGCTTGAGGATCGGCAGGACCACGCCGAGAGAGCGGTTGTGGTTGAAGTCGTACTGGATGCGAAAGCAATCGGGGGCGGTTTGCTCCACGGCCTCGTTCTGCTCAAACACATCGTAGTGGTGGCAGGTGTGCATCTTGAACAGCATGTAGCCTTGGTCAACAGCGCGTTGCACTTCTCGGCTCAGCACGTCTGGGGGCGAGGGCCGAGTCCACGCAGCTACTGCGACCCGGTCCCGCACCTTCGTTCCCATCAGCTTGTAGGCGGGGATCTCCAGGTACTTGCCCATCGCGTCGTAGAGCGCCGCCGACAGCCCCAGGCACCACTGGCTGAGGCCGATGTTGAGATCGTGGTTGATAAAATCAAAGGGATTGCGCCCGATCAGTGGCTCGACGGCCGATTTGTCGGGAGCGTAGCAGCGGTACTCGCCGTAGCCGACGATCCCGTTGTCGAGGCTGACTTTGAAGACTACGCGCTGGTGTAGTGCCGACAGGAATGGTGGATAGTCGGGTACCTCTGGCAAAATTTCTGGTTCGATACAATAGATATCGATATCGTCGATCTTCATCCTTGGCTCCTCCTCATTCGTAGGATAGGTTTTGCGCCTGCATCATGCCGATCATGTAGCCGAAGGCGAAGATTTTCCCCAACATGCCGTAGCCACGAGTCGTCTCCGCGTCCTCAGACCCCATCGTCGGCGCGTGGTCGGGGCGGATGGGTCCGACGAAGCCGGCGCGAGAGTAGATTTCCAGCATCCGCGCCATATCTGTGGGGCCGTCGTCGTGAAAGGTTTCGGTAAACCGCGTTCCCGCGGTGCCCTCGACATCGCGGTAGTGGATAAAGTGAACCTTGCCCTGCTCGGTGAATTCCCGCGCCACCGAGTAGATATCCTCGCCCATGGCCTTGAAGTTGCCCTGGCAGAACGTGACGCCGTTGTTGGGACTCGGCGCGATATTGATCAGGCGGCGGTACGCGTCGGCACTGACCATGATTTGGGCGGATTCCCGATAGGGCGAGATCGGCGGATCGTTGGGGTGATAACCCATGCGGACATTGGCTTTTTCGGCGACGGGGATGATGCGTTCGAGCAGCCAAGTCAGGTTGTCCCAGAGTTCTTCCTCGGTTTGGGGATCATCTATGGGTGACTCTTGGTGCGACTCTGCATAGTCGAATTGCGAGGAAATGGCACCGCCGCGCGTGGGCACCCAATCGGTGCGCGCGCCGCCTGCGCCGAGATTATAGCACAGCACGGGAATGCCGACTTGACCCATGGCCTCTACTGCGGCTATAAAGTCCAACAGTTCCTCATCGCGGCCCGGAGTCCCTCGGCGGATGTGTTGGGAGCGGGTGGGCGTCATGGTCTCGTACACGGGGATCGAAAACCCCACCTCGGCCCATTCCTCCTGCTGCTGGCGCATGGCCGCGGCGTATTGATCGCGGCCTATCCCTTCGAGGGGCGGCGATGTTACGCAGCCGGTGACGCCCATTTCCCGGCAGATCTTCACTCGCTCGGGTTGCTCGCGCGGGCTCCGGCCTAGGGTCATTGACAGCTTGAATATCCCTTGGCGCATGGGTGTTCCTTTCGCTGGGTGGTGATGCGGGTGTTACGCACGGGCTTCTTTGGTGTGAGATGCTTTGCTGCGCTCAGCATGATAGGTGCTACCTAAATTAGCGAACCTATTTCGCTAGCGTCTATAGCTCCTCACACCATTTCCTCGACCAAGGCTTGGCTGGCCGGATCTAGATGCCGGTAGTCGGGAATCTCGTAGCGGTTGCCGTCGGCGTCTTGTACTATGACTCGCCCTCCGCCCAAAAGGCGCACATCGCTATTTCGGTGGCTGGAATAGATTTCAAAAGTGCGCGGTCCTCGGTCTGTCTCTACCTCCCAGCGCGGCACTCGGTTGGTTACTGTAACCTTGGCGATGCGCTGGATGCGCGGCGTGAAATAGGCCCGCTCCAATTCGTCTTCCACGGCTTGGCGGCTGTCCCGATCTAGCGCGTCGAGCCGGGCCAGCGAGCCAATCTCCTTGCCTTTGCGGTCTTGGACGACGATAAAGCAGTCGTCGCGGCTCAGGGGAAAAGCCCGTTTGACCCGGACCCTCGAATATGTCTGATCCCCGGCCAACTCTAGATTCAAGTCCTCGAAAGCATCGACGAAAAACCGCGCTTTGTCTGGGTCGAGATAAGTGATTTCAGCGGCTAATTTATGGTGCTGTTGCATAATTTTACCAAGCTCTCAGTTTAGACATTTCGGTTTGCATGCGGCACAGGTTGGCGTAGATGCCGTCCTGCGCGATCAGCTCGTCGTGGGTGCCGATCTCGGCGAGTTTGCCCTTGTCGAGGATGAGCAGGCGGTGGGCGTTTTTGAGGGTCGATAAGCGATGGGCGATGGCAAAGGTGGTGCGCCCTTGGACGAGCCGCTCCAAGGCCTCCTGAATCTGCGCTTCGGTCTGGGTATCGACGTTGGAGGTGGCTTCGTCGAGGATGAGAATGCGCGGGTTGCGCAAAATGGCCCGGGCAATGGACAGCCGCTGCCGCTCGCCCCCGGATACGCGGGTGCCGCGCTCGCCGACCATGGTGTCGTACCCGTCGGGCATGTTCATGATGAAGTCGTGCGCATTGGCAGCTTTGGCCGCGGCTACGGTCTGTTCGAGGGAAGACTCGGGATGGCCGTAGGCGATGTTGTCGGCCACTGTGCCGTTGAAGAGGAATGGATCTTGCAAGACCACGCCGATCTGTTCGCGCAGCGATTTGAGATTCACTTGGCGGGTGTCGTGGCCGTCGATGAGGATGGCTCCCTCCTGCGGCTCGTAGAAGCGGCAGATGAGGTTGATCAAGGTACTCTTGCCAGCGCCGCTGTGGCCAGCTAGGCCGATCATCTCGCCCGGCTCGACGGTGAAATTCAAATCTTCAATGACCGGTTTGTCTTCTTCATAGCCGAAGTGGACGCCGCGAAATTCGACCCGGCCCTCGATGGGCGGCATGAGCATAGCTCCGGGCTGGTCGATTACCTCTGGGTGCGTGTCGAGCACGTCAAAGACGCGCTCGGCCGAGGTGGCGGCGCGCTGGAAGCGGTGGTTGAGGCGGCACAAGCTCTCCACCGGTCCGTAGAAGCGATACATGTACATAGTGAAGGCGACAAAGGCTCCCAAGGTCAACTCACCGGATAGGATGTCGCGGCCCCCGACCCACCAGATGATGATCGTGCCGATGGCGGTCACAAAGGTCATGACCGGGCCGAAGAGGCTGCGCATCCACGCCACGCGCAGTTCGCCCCGCAGCAGGTCCAGGCTGCGGCCCTCGAATTTGCCCACTTCCCGCTGTTCTTGGGCAAATGCCTTGACCACGCGCACCCCTGGGATGGTATCGGCTAGCAGGGCGCTCAGGCTGGCCCAGCGACGCCACAATGGCCGGTAGATGGCGTGTAGCTTGCGGCCAAAGCGCATCGTCGCCCACACTAGTAAGGGCGTCGGCAGGAGTACCAGGGCCGCCAGCCCGGGATTGAGCCCGAAGAGGATGATGCAGATGATGATTAGGGTGAGCACATCGCGGATGGCTTCTTGCAGGCCGTCGCTGATAAAGTCCTGCAAGCGGCCCACGTCTTGGGTGACGCTGGCCATAATGCGCCCGGTCTCGTTTTTGTTGTAATAACTAAGTGACAGCGCGTGGAGGTGGGTGTACACCTCGTTGCGCAGGCCGTAGGTGACGCGCTGGCCGATGCGGGCCATGATGTAGCCGCGCAGAGCCGACAGGACGCTGACGGTGAGGTTCATCAAAATTAACAGGCCTACTAGCCAAGCCAGTGCCGCGACTGGATCATCTTTGGCCACCGGCAAAAGAGCTAGCAGATCAAAACGCACCTCAACGTCCGTAGAAGAAGGGGCACCGACATTCAAGACATCGTCGATGAGAACGCTCATCAGCAGCGGCTGGCCCAAGCCAATGGTCGTGGCCACCACCATAAGCAGCAGGCTAAAGGTAATGAGCTTCCAATGCGGCTTGGCATAGCCCAACAACCGGAACAGCAGCTTGCCCTTTTCTAGACAGGCCGGGCATACGCCGTAGTAGCGCGGAATGACTTGGCCGCAGCGGTCGCAGCGCTTGCGCCCGGCTCGCGCTCCGGCCAATCGCCCGTGGAGCATTTGGCCATCGGGTTCGGTCGGTTGGGCTTGCTTGACTAGGCGCTCGACCTGATTGGGTAGTTCGGACAGCGCTGGCACCAAGCTCTTGGAGAATACGGCCATGGTCGCGCCCCGCTCCTCGGTGCGCACCTTGAGGGCCGCGGTACCCCAATCTTCGCGCACCTCCACGCCCTTTATTTCGTTCAGGGGCAAGCAGACCACATCGGGCGGTCCGCCGCCATCGGGGCTGAGGGCCACTAGATGGTCGGCGGTGGCCATGAGCCACGCCTCGCCGTACTGGCCATCGAGCTTAATGTCTGTGGGTACCGCTAGGCGAAGTTCTTCGTCAGGGCCTACTACTTCGGCCAGTTCGCGCCGCACCTGCAGCGGCACGGGGGCGCGAAAAGGCGGCGCGGCGCGTTCAGTTTCCGTCATGCTTGCCCCTTATTGCGCGACACTAGTTGCCGTGCTGTGCGATGCGCGCATCACCCGCTTGCACCACAGCGCTAGATCGTCCAACAGCGAATAGAGCGTCGGGGCTAGCATTAGGGTCAGCACCGTCGAGGTGGCCAAGCCGCTGGCTACTACCAAGCCCACCGGCCCCCAGCGGCGGGCAAAACCCTCGGACGTGCCATAGACCATTGGCAGCACGATCGGCATCAGGTTGAGGATGGTGGTAAAGGCGGTCATCAGGATGGGCCGGAGCCGGTGCTGACCGCCGAGGCAGATTGCCTCGCGCCGCGACAACCCGCTCGCCCGCAGATGATTTATATGAGAGATCAGTACGATGCCGTTGTTGACGACGATGCCGAAGAGGATCAAAAGCCCCAAGGCACCGTTGTTGTCAAAGGGCACGTCGAGGACATATAGCCCCAAAGCCACGCCGATGAGGGAGAAGGGGATGGCGAAGATGATGGTGAAGGGATGGATCAGGGACTCAAAGAGCGAGGCCATAATCAGGTAGATCAGCAGGATGGCAAAAATGATGGTGAAGTTGTTGTCGCTGGCCTCTTCCCGCTCCCAGCGCGCCGCCCTCCCTAAATCCCAAGTGTAGCCGGGAGGTAGCTGCATCCCTTCCATCATCTGGGTGATCGGTCCCATCAGCGCGCGGGCCGCGTTGCGGTCTTCGGTGTTGGCGAAAACGGTGACGTTGAGCATCCGATTCTCGCGCCTGAGATCGCGGGGGCCGCGGCCTAGCTGGAAGTCGGCCAGCGACGCGAGTTGGACCGAGTTGCCGTCACGGGTCTCGT
>VXZF01000287.1 GCA_009845645.1 Gemmatimonadota bacterium
AGCGCGGGTGCTCCAAGAGAAGAACACCTTTTACCTTAAGCGCGAGCAGACCCAGCGCGAGCGCCTGCGGGCCTACTTGGAGCGCATTCTCACTGAGCGCGCTGCCGCCAAGGAAGTGCGAGTCTTCAACCTTGGATCGTCCCTGCTCGGTTGGTGGGGATATCTCTACTGGCAGGTAGCCGACCGGCTCTTTCAGCAGAAACGCTCGCAGTCTCTGGTCAATATCTCGCTATCGACTTTCAGCTTGGCCGGTCTGGCCGCCGGCATCGGCTGGTCGGCTTGGGCCGTGGCTAACGGCGGCCTCTCCCCCGGGCAGTTCGCCGCCATGATGGTGGCGCTGCAGCAAGTCAGCACGCATGTCGATTTGGTCTTCTGGCGGTTTGGTTATCTCGCCAATCGCCTCCTGTACGTCGCCGATCTCTTCACCTACCTCGACTTGGGACCGGAAGAGCCAAAGGATGGCGTGCCAATCGACAACGTCGGCGAGATCCCGATTGCAGCCACCAGTCTCTCCTTCCGCTATCCACAGGCGGAACGCCCGGCAATCGACGACATCTCGTTCACCATCCAGCCCGGCGAGCGCGTGGCCCTCGTCGGTGCCAACGGCTCGGGCAAGACCACACTAGTCAAAGTGCTATTGGGCTTGTTTCACCCCACGCAAGGGAAGGTACTCTACGGCGATGTCGATCTGAACCGGATGGATCGGAACGGCCTTTGGGATCAATCAGCCGCAGTGTTCCAAGACTACACCCGTTTCGCCTTTTCTCTGGGCGAAAACATCGGCTTGGGACGCACCGAGCGCATGGGCGACCAAGCGGCTGTCGAGCGCGCCGCGCACCAAGGCGGAGCCGCCCCCATCGCCGAGCAACTACCGGAGCGCTACCACACCCTCCTCACCAAGGAATTTGCCGGCGGCACCGAACTGTCTGGCGGCGAATGGCAACGCGTCGCCATCTCAAGGGGATTCATGCGCAACGCATCCCTGATCGTACTCGACGAGCCGACCGCGTCGCTCGATCCCCAAGCCGAGGCCGACGTGTTCCGGCGCTTCCTCGCCATGTCCGGCGAGCGGACCACCATCGTGGTCTCCCACCGCTTGGGCTCCGCCCGGCTATGCGACCGGATTTTGGTTCTGAAAGAGGGACGCCTGCTCGAAAACGGGACGCACGGCGAATTACTGTCTCAAGGAGGAGAATACGCCCGCTTATGGGCTTTGCAGGCGCAGTGGTACGGCGAAGGGGAAGGTGGTCGGTAAACTAGAATTTATTGCTTTCTTGATAGCTATGTAGCAGCAGACGGAAGACATTCGACAGAGACTATCCTAGACGAATACTGCGGGAGAGACGCCAAATCGTTCGGACAAAGCACGTATCTGCCGGACGTTCAGCGCCCGCTTGCCACCCAGAATCTCCGAAACGACCCCTTGCGAACCCACCTCCGGCAAATCCGACTGAGTCAAATCATGCTCCTCCATGAGAAATCGAAGTGCCTCCGCCCCCTCTAACTTAGGCATGGGATAGTATTGTTCCTCCCAAGCATGAACAACGGTCCCCAGCGTATCGAGCAGAGAATACAGCGGATGTCCCTCATCAGTGCCCACTTCATCAATCAGGCCGTTTAGACGCTCTAGTGCCAAATCATAATCCCGCTCATTTTGAATGTTGAGTAAGGCACTCACTTGCGTCCAAGATCGCTGAAGCTGTGGGGTAATGATGCTCATGTCTTCCATCCTCCACGGTCGTAGGCTTGATGTGTCAGTACGTGACGGATATATACTTTTCCCCGATTGAAGTGAATAGAGGCAATCAGGCGGTACTTGTTGCCGGCGATGTTAAACACGACGAAATCCCCGACTTTGTCAGCCGAGGGAAAAGTGCGACGCAATGCGATGAAGCTGCTAAACTGAGTTTGCCGCATGATTTTGAACCAGCGATTCAGAGGCATCTTGCTGTCGGGATGCTGTGCCCAAAACACTCGAAGGGCTTTGCGTGAAATGACATGCATACTATATAGTATCGCAATCTGCGATATATTGCAAACAACCTCTGCGCGCACCACTATCTTGCCCGGGGCCGCGATGGGAGATACTTTTAGCACGCATTTCTAGGCTCGCTCCGTCCGGCGAATCCGCAACCAAGAGGTTTTCGATGAGAGCATTGTACACGTCCACGCTCAGCACCGCCGCTTCGTGAGCCGTGGCCACCTCTTACCCCATTGTCAACGGAGCCGAGCACGCCTGGGTGCTCCACGACCCCCGCTTTAAGCCCGATCCGCGTCTGTCTAACTGCCCCGACGCCAAGCCCAACTATGAGCAGTCGGCCGAAGACCTCATCGAACACATGCGGACCTATGGAGTCGACAAGGTCGTCATCAGCCAAGTGTGCTACTACGGCCGCGACAACCGCTATGCCAGCCACTGCGTACAGCGCTATCCCGACCGCTTTGCCGCCATCGGCCTTTTAGTGGGGTACCGGCTGCACCATCCGGCCGACCCGGAGAACCCGGCGCGCTTGGAACGGGCCATGAGAGAGGAGGGTTTGGCAGGGCTGCGCTTGAGTCCCATCTACGACCGCGATGTGGTCTGGCTCAGTGATGAGGTCAGCTATCCGCTGTGGCACCGGGCCGAGGAATTGGGCGCGGTGTTCAACATATTCCTAGCGCCGCATCAAGTGGGGCAAGTGGCGATCATGGCCGAGCGCTTCCCCGGGGTCAAAGTGGTCATCGACCACCTGGCGATGATCGACATCAACGCCCCAGATAGCGAGGGCTTTGGGCCGCTGCTCGATCTAGCCCGCTGGCCCAATGTGTACATCCGCACCTCGCTGCACAATCCTTCTAAGGAACGACCGCCCTTCCGCGATGTATGGCCCTTTTTGGAGCGGGTGTACGACCGCTTTGGGCCGCAACGGATGGTATGGGCTAATTTTTACGAACTGCTCATTATGCAGGAGTTGATCCCCTTTTTCAACGCTGAAGACAAGACGTGGATTTTGGGGAAAAACGCTCTAGAGATCTACTTTAAAGGTCAGAGCTGACAGCCCATTCCACGGTCGGATTCAGGGAGCTTCCCCAGCGAATTGCCGCTGATCGCATTGGGGAATTCCCGATCCAGATATGCACATATCCCCTACGGATCCACCTGCTGATAGAACTCCTTCGCGCCGTTCTCAATGGTCATAATGACCGCGCTCTTGGTCGGATGGCGATTTTCGTTGTAGCTAGCAATGCGCGTCGCTCCAGCGTACTGTTCGGTAGCCAACAGTTGCTGCCGTATCGCATCTGCGTCGAGGCTACCCGCTCTCTCTGCGGCTTCCAAGAGCAAGCGCACCGCGTCGTAGCTCACTGCATCGCCGCCGGTAGGCTCAATCCCGTACAGGGCTCGGTATGTGTCGATGAACGCACGCGCACTCGGCTCGTCCGTGTCCGGCGAGAAGTGGCTGCTGAAAAAGCTGCCATCCACGGCGGCTTCCTCATTGTCCAACAGCGTCGGATTGTCCCAAGCATCAGCCCCGAGAAAAAGCGTCGGTTCCCCAGCCGCGTTTTGCAGCGGCAAGGCACGCGCCTGATTGGTCACAAGCGCAACCTCCGGCGGCAGACCCGAGAGGAAGATCGCCCCGGGAGCCACCGCCGCAATGGGGGTCAATTGCTCAGCGAAATCCGTCGCACCGCTCTCGTAGAACTCTTCGGCGACGATCTCTCCCCCAAAACCACTAAAATGAGCGGTAAAAAACTCGGCAATCCCCTCGGTATAAACTTCCCCGCGCTGCGTCAAAACAGCCGCTGTATTCACCCCGAGCGTCTCTTTGGTAAACTGCGCCATTACGCGCCCTTGAAACTGGTCGGTGAAAGCAGCCATGAAGACAAACTCGCCAGCAGCGGTCACGGCTGGATTGGTGGCCGCTGTAGTAATCATCGGCACACCGTGACGCTGAGCTACGGCCCCTACCTCAATGGCGTGTGAGGAGCGATTGGGGCCAATGAGGGCGACGATTTCGTCTGTAAGAATCATGGTCTCAGCAGCCTGTACAGCCACCGCCGCTTCCTGTATGTCCATCTGGATGACCAATTCAACGGATCGGCCCAACAGCCCCCCGCGCTCGTTGACTTCGTCTACCGCGATTTTAGCCCCATTTGGATAGGTAATGCGGTCTCCCGAGACGAGGAACCCAATTTTAACCGGAGTGCCATCGCCGTCCGTAGCGGAGACGGTGGTCTTATCCTCACAAGCGACGAACGCGATAATTGCAATACAGGCGACGTAGAACAATTTCATAGCGGATTCTCTTCTAAAGGTGTGGATGGATTCTGACTTTATCAGATTGACGATGGTTAAATTTACTGAAATTGATCATCGCCGAAATACCCGCCCGCCACCGCTGCCCCGACGGCACGGTCAAGCGCCGCCTGTCGCACGGACGCGACCGAATCCGCACGGTGTTGGGCGTCACCTCCAAGAAGAGGAGCAAGACCATGAGCGCTAGCCAACAACGGCCCTTCCCCCAGTACCGGCCCGAAATACGCATTGAGGCGAGCCAAGAGGCCCCCTTCCGCATTGATTTCAAGGAGATGGCTTGGTGGTTCATCGTGCCGGAAGTAGGCGACCACGTCCGCTGGGCCTCGTACGATCCCCCAAAAGAAGGCGACGAGCCCTGGAGGCTGTCTGAAACAGTCTCGCTAGCGGCCCAACGACCCGCGGTCATCCACGGCCGTTCTTGCGTCGAAGTAGAGGTGGAGAACCAGTATTTCAACCAAGACGGTAAGATCCACGAACGCGAAGAGGATCGCCATGTCAAAGTATGGGGCCATCTGGCCGAGAACGCGGTAGAGTGGATCGCCGTAGAATCTCTGCGTCCCGACGGCACGCGCGAATTGACGACTTTCCTCGACGAAGAATTCTACGACGATTGGGCCCCTTCGCCGCGCCTGATCGAGGATCGCGGCTGCCTGCGTCCCCAGACCGACGGCTCATTCGCAAGACAGGCCGACGCACCCGAAGTAATGGGCGCAGGAGTGTTCGACGTGCAGATCGGTCAGCAGCGTTTTACCTGCATGCGCGTCTTTGAAATCGAGAAAGAGGCCACCGTACGCGATGTCATGGTCGAAGCCTATATTACTCAGGCTGGACGCACAGTGCTGTTCCGCCGCTACAACAGCAACCGCTGGGCCAAAAAAGACGCCCCACCGCACAATTGGGGCGAAGAGATGACTTGGGAAGAGGACCTACCCCATACCGACCGCATAGTCATCGACGGAGTGACCTACGTACACTATTACGATAACCTGACGGACGTGGCCTGCGGCATCGCCGATTGATGGTCAATGGGCAAGTGGAGCAATGATCCACGACCTCAATGCGCAGTCTCCACCCCCTCAGAC
>VXZF01000567.1 GCA_009845645.1 Gemmatimonadota bacterium
AGGATCGCCCGGCCGCGCTCGGCGATTACAGCGAGGAAGTGGCCGAGCGGCTGCGTAAGGAACGGACGCGGGAGAAGGAGGAGGAGGAGTTTGAACGCCTCCGTCTCCGCTACGACGTGCGCCTAGATCCAGAAGGTGAGGCCATCTTGCTTCAGAGTTTGGACCGGCCCCTGACGACGGACGAGTTGAATTACCCCTTCTACGTGTACGAAGGTGGTGCGATCAGCGTGGCCGAAGGTTTGGGTAGCCTGCAGGCGGTTGGGGCACAGGGCGTATTGCAGGACAAGGCCCAGGCTGCCGAGCGAAGCGGGCGCTTGCTGCTGCCGGTGCGGCTCTTTGAGGCCGAGGCGCGCAAGCGCGGCTGGACTGAGGAGGCGGTCTTTGTCGCGTGGCGCGAGCACCAGCGCCGAGCACTGATTCTCAATCAGCTCTTCCAACAGGCCACTGCCGGAGCCGCGCCCAGCGAGGACGAGATCAGGGCGCATTACGAGGCTCACAAGGACCGATACCGCACTCAAGAGGCCGTGATCGTCCACGAGTTGTGGACCGCCGAAGAAGAGGACGCGGCGGCTTTGCGCGCCGAATGGGAGGCTGGTGCGACCATCGCCGATTTGCTCGACCGGCCCGGCGTGCGCTCGCACGCTGGCGTCGAGGGGCACGGGGTGCGCGATCACGGTTGGGAGATGCGCCTAGTGCGCCTGTACGAGCCGCGCTATCCCGAACTGGTCAAAGCGGCCTTTGCCGCTGAGGCCGGCGCACTCGTCGGCCCGCTAGAAAGCATGAACGGGTACGCGGTGTTCCGGGTGCTGCGGCGGGAAGGCGGCCAGATCCAGCCCTTTGACGAGGCGCGCCGCCGGGCAGCCGCCAGCTTGCGCCGCCAGCAGGAAAACGAGCGGATCGGCGCGTTTATCCGTCAGTTGCAGGATAAGTACAAGGACCAAGTCACCGTCTTGGTGGATTGGTAGCGGCTATAGCTAGAGGGCCGCAGCCACCTTGACAGCCCTAGATTTTGGCCCTACCTAATAGTTTTTGCATCCACTTATGCAGCAAGCGCCGCGGCAAGGGCGGGCCGCCGGTGAGCGAGGGAGAACGCGGAACTATGAAGAGCCACTTCGCCGTGCAGATCCTCGTCGGCCTAGCGCTGAGTTGGGCATTGGCCGAGGCCCAGTCGGGCTATCGGATCGCCGGTGACGAAGTCGTAGTCGAGCGGGCCAGCCACTGGCAGCAGTGGTCCATTCCCACCCATCTGGCGCGCATCCACGAAGACGGCTCGGTGCGGGCGCATTCGCTGCGGACGGTCTTCAACGTCCTAGACGATCCCGGATTCAAGCGTCCGATCGTCATCAGCAAGCCGGACCCGCGCATCGGCACCATCGACAGCACCATGCAGTTCGACGTGTTTGGCGAGCCGATACGGAATACGCTCAATGAGTTGGTTTTCGACTATTGGGTGCGACCGGGGATCAGCCGGGTGGGGTCCAATCCGCGGCTCGCGGCCAACATTCTCGACGGCGACCCTACCACGTTCTGGGAGCCGGACCCGCGCGACCCCATTGAGCAGTGGTGGATTGAGGTGGACTTGGGGCGGGTAGTGCCGGTGGAGCGGCTCAAGCTCCAATTCGTCGATGAATCCCTCGGAGATCCCTTCCTGCGCTTTATTATGCTGCTGTCGGAGCGGCAGAGCGCGCTGTTGCACGAGCCTAATAGCCGCATTGGCTTCCAACTCTTCATCCCGCAAGACGCGCCCAATACCACGCAGCGCGAATACATCTTCGAGAGCGAGCACACCAGCCCCGAACTGCCCCCGGCCACTGGCGTGGTTAGCGACAAGAAGCTCGCGGAGAGCTTGCACCGCTCGCCCGAGTGGACCGGGCGAAAGATCGAGACGATCCGCATCGTCATCACGGATACGCGCGGCGGGCGGGCCGGACAGATTGATCAAGAGGCGTGGGAGGCCCTGCCGGAAGCAGAGCGCGGGGATATCGTCTATTTTGCGCGCGATGTAGCCGGTCGCGAAGAGCCGGTCGATGAGGCCACCTATCAGGCCCTCGAAGAGCAGCGCCAGGGGCGACGGGATTACTACCGCCGCGAGCTGCCGCGCCTAGCCGAGGTCGAAGCGCACGGCTGGGGAGACAACTTGGGCATCAACCTGATTGAAAACGGCGGCTCGTACGTGCTGACGACCGATGGAACCAATACGCTGCTTGCGTTCGACGGCGACGCTGGCACTGGATTCTCACACCAGATCCGCAACCCGAAAAACCCCACTGCCAACGTGCTAACCATAGATATGGGGGGCATTGTGCGCTTGGCTCAGACCCGCTTCGTGGGCAGCAGTCGGGGCTACATTATGCGCGCCTCCACAGGCGAGCGCGACGCTCAGGGCAATCTCAAGTGGCAGCGCATCAGCCCGGAGGAACGCGAGCGCAATATCTTCACTGGCAATTTTCGCGACATTGCCGACATTCAGGCCCCGCCAGTTTTGACCCGCTTCCTCGACATGGTCACCATCGGTCACGTGCCGCCGGGATTTAGGGCCACCGGCCCGGGTGGCACTGGCCACATGAACCAGTTCTGGTCGTATCAGAATGAGCTCATGCTGCTCGCCGAGGGGGCACCGGCCGAGGTGGTGCTGGAGTCAGATTTGATTGAACTGCCGGGGTTGGTGGCCTTGGGCGAGGTGCGCTGGGAAGCGGACACACCCCTGGGCACGGATGTGGAGATCCGTACCCGCACCGGCGACCAGCTTTTGCAGCAAATCCGCTATTTCGACAAGACCGGCAACCAGAAGACCGCGGACGAGTACAGGACGCTGGCCGGCTTTCTGAAAGGGCCTTCGGACACGACCGTGGTGGTGGGACCGGGCTGGAGTCCGTGGAGCCAGCGCTACTTGCAGCCTGGGGACTTAGCTACTTCGCCGGGCCTGCGGCGCTTCATGCAGATCCAAGCGCGCCTCAAAAGCAGCGGCGAAAACGCAGCGGTCCTGCAGCGCATTGCGGTCGCGTTCCACCAGCCGGTGGCGCAGCACCTGCGGGCTGAGGTGTGGCCGACTACTGCTGAGGCCGGGGTGCTCGACACCTTTGCGCTCTATGTGCAGCCCAACTTTTTGCAGCAGCCAGCCAACGTGCGCAGCCCGGGCTTCGACCAATTGCTCTTGCACGCGGAGCCGTCGTTCGATTTGAAGTTCGTCGATGCGGCTATGGGCACCGAGGCCGAACTGTTGGCCGGAACGCCGCTCCAGTGGGACGACGAGCTGAGGGTACACGCCGAGGGCGACTCGCTGTGGCTGGAATTCCCGCAGATTGTGCAGGGCGCGTCAGACGATGTGCTCACACCGGTGTACTACCGGTCGGTCCTTCCCGGCGACGAGGTGCCCACCGGCTTGGATCGCAACCTGTTGACCTTTACCTCGCACAGCCTCTTGCCGGATGCCGAGCGGGGAGCAGTGCGCTACTTTCAGCGGCTGGCAGACGGCAGTTTGGCCGAAGTGGACGCTGCGGCCTACGAAGCACTCAGCGCGGACGAGCAGGGGCCGGTGCGCTACTTCCGCAAGGTGGTCGGGTTAGGCGATCAGGTGCCCTTTGACGCGGCTGGCGACAGTCTCGATGAGCGGAGTTACGGTCGGCTGGGCAGTCAGCGGGGCTGGATAGTGGGCCGCGGCCGGTTGTTGCGCGTGCGCTTTGCTGGGCGGGTGTACCTGCAAGGGACGCGGATGCAGGTCGCCGTGCGGCAGAGTCAGCCGGCGACGCCTTGGCAGGTGGCCGACGGGGGCGACGCGACCGCCTTGAGTCCTTCCAAGAGCCTGTCGATTGGCGCGCAAGGGGCGCAGGCCACCATCGACGATATTGCCATTGCGCCCAATCCGTTTACCCCCAATGGCGACGGGATCAACGAGACCGCGGAGATCGGCTTTTCTCTGTTCCGCGTGCAGGCTGCGCGGCCGTTGACCGTTCATTTGTACACGTTGGCTGGACGGCAGGTGCGGCAGCTAGCGGGGTTGGCGACTGGCGGGCCGCAGCAGTTTAGGTGGGACGGGACGGACGAGACCGGACAGGTGGTGCCGCCGGGGTTGTACTTGTGTCAGATCACAGTGGAGGCAGATGCAGAAGGGGTCGGAGGGACGACCCGCACCCACCTCATTGCCGTTGCATATTAAGGCATTGCAAGGGAGGTTGTCGTGAGATCAAAGACCGGTATTTATTGCGGTCTCCTAATGTTGTGGAGCGCGGTCGGTGCGCCGACTGTCGCGCAGGGCCAGTACGGGACGCGTTTGGGCTTGCAACTCGGCGACCAGACTAGCCTCGCGCCCCAAGGCCCCGGAGTGGCCCTGAACGCGCTCGACCCGGCCGTGCGCCGCTGGTACGTGCCGCAGGAGCTGTACAGCGAGTACCATTGGCGGCAGTGGGAATACACCAACTACGCGCGCAACCCTTATGAGCGCTACGTGGAAACGACCTTGGAGGGCGATTACTTCTACGATCTGTACGGCAATTTTCTCACGCGCGGCTGGCTGATTTTCAACAACTCGCAGAGCAAGCCCCAGCAGTTCGGCAACGTGCTGTTTAAGTCCTCCCGCTTCCAGAGTTGGTTTTCCGAAGTCGTGGTGGCGCAAGACAACAAGGGCCAGTACTTCTACACCTTGACGGCGAGCAGCCGCCTGCGCTCGGTGCTGTCGCCGATGGTGTTTGCCAAGGCCCGCATGGACGGCGTGCAGTTCGACTTAGCTACCGACCGCTACGAAGCGACCTTTTTGTTTTCGCGGCTGAGCAACCCCGGCGGCGGCTCGACCGGAGACCGCGAGGTGCTGCGGACGAACAACACCATCTTGGCAGGTGGACGGCTGGGAGCCCAAATCGGCGACTTTGCCGAAGTTGCGCTACACACGGCCAATGCCCACCAGTCGCACACCTTGCTCGACAAGCAGGCCGGCAACCCATTCGCTGGCTCGCTGACCATCGGGCAGAACAAAACCATCTCGCTCGTCAAGCTCGTGCTGCGCGACGAATCGCCCTAAGACGGCGTGGGCGGCGAGGCCTTTTTCCCCGATGCGTCGGACGTGCAGATCACCTATCGCGATGGCTCGGAGGAATCGGGCAAGGCCATTGGCTTTGAGCCGATCATCGAGGGCGGCTTCTTGCAGCAGGGCTTTGTGGCCGCCAACGGGCCGGAGGAGATGCGGCTGGTGTACGATTTCGACAGCCCGGATTTTGTCGATCGGGCCCGTTTTGCCAAGGACGAAATCGCCAAGGTCGAATTCCTGCTGACGCTGGGCAACGACTATCAGGTCTGGATGACTTCGGACCGCCAGATCAACCTCGACGGCCAGGATGTCTTGCTGCTCGTCTCGCAGGCCGAGGGCAACGTTCAGGAC
>VXZF01000136.1 GCA_009845645.1 Gemmatimonadota bacterium
GCACTTGCCACCTGCCGACCTTTGGCATGGCCGAGGGGCTACCTCTTGCGATAGGTGTCGGGGGCAGGGGCTTGGGGCCAGAGCGGGTGACGGGGCGTTCGGCTGTCACCGGCGATACCGTGATTACCGAGCCGCGGCACACCATGACTCTCTTTAACGTCGGGTACAACGGCGACGAGTCCGGGCTGCCCTCGACCAAAGGCTTCATGCTGTGGGACGGCAAGGATCGCGGTCTAGAGGCCCAAGCGCTGCGGCCGCTCATCGTGCGCGTAGAGTTGCGCGGCGACGCCTACGAGCGCGAGATGGCCGTCGATAGCGTGCTAGCGCGGCTGCGGGGGATTCCCGAATACGTCGCGCTCTTCGAGCAAGCTTTCCCGGCCGAAGCCGACTCCGTGGCCCGGCAGTTGCCGCGTCTCGGCTGCGCGCACGATCCAACGCCCTTGCAGTCGGTCATTACGCGCTCGACCTTCGGCCGGGCCATTGCCGCGTTTGAGCGCGAGCAAAACACGGTCAACACCGCGTATGATCGCTACGTGGCGGGCGACGACGAGGCCCTGACATCGACGCAAAAGCGCGGGCTCGAACTCTTTCACACCAAGGCGCGCTGTGTCAACTGTCACAGTGGCCCGCTGTTTACGGATTCGAGCTTTCGCGCCCAAGGCGTCGAGCAGATTGGGCCGGGCCGGGCCTCGGCGACGACTAATACCGGTACTCCGCGTCCGACGGGGAAAGACGAAGGCCGCTTTCTCAATACGGGCAACCGCAGCGACATTGGTGCCTTCCGAGTGGTGGGATTGCGCCAGATCGTGCAGACGGCCCCCTACATGCACGACGGTGCTCTGGCGACACTGGAGGATGTAATTGAGTTCTACGACCGCGGTGGCGGCGACGAAGCCTCCGTTCCCGCCGAGAATATCGATCCCGAACTAGTACCGCTAAACTTGAGTGCTGAGGAGAAGCGAGCCCTGTTGGCCTTCATGCACGCCCTGACTGATTCGACGATAGCGGTTCACGTGCCAGCGCGAGTGCCCAGTGGGCTGACGCCGGCCGGCCTCGAATTGGCCGCTGAGGCGGGTCTCGTGATCCCGGTTCCTGCGCCAGCGGCTCGACCTGTGGCCGTGCGGGTGTTCAATTTCCCCAACCCTTTCAACGCCTCAACTTCAATCTCGGTGGCACTACCGGAGGCCGGCGAAGTCGATATCGAGGTGTACAATATCTTGGGTCAGAAGGTACGGCAGCTCTTTCGGGGCTACCGGCCAGTCGGCGTTTATCAGCTAGCGTGGGATGGGCGCGACGAGGATGGGCGAGCGGCTGCCAGCGGCTTGTATCTCGTCTCGGCGCAGATGGGTGGTGCGCGCTACCTAGCGCGAATGACCCTCGTGCGCTGAAGTGGGCCGGCAGGTCTTTACCTCCAAGGCGCTCGCTGCCTGCCTGCTGCTGTGGGGATGCGGACGAGAGCCTGATTCCCCAGTAGCCGATCCGCCTCTGCGCCCGCAAGAGCGGTCAGTGTCGATGGTCCACTTCGCCGATGTCACCGCGGCCGCTGGTATCCACTTTAAGCATACCAGCGGTCTTTCAGGCCGGAAGTACGGCGTGGAAGCCCTCGGCTCGGGAGCAGCTTTTTTCGACTACAACGGCGACGGGCACATGGATCTCTACGTCGTCAATGGGGCCGACCTGCCCGGTCACGTATCGCCCCAGCCGCCCCGCAATGCGCTCTACCGCAACCGAACAGATGGACGTTTCGTCGAAACGGCGGCTGGGGTCGCCGATACCAGTTACGGCATGGGCTGTAGCGCGGGGGATTACGACAACGATGGAGATGCCGATCTCTTTGTCGCCAATTTTGGCACCAACGTGCTCTACCGCAACGAAGGCGGTCTCTTTGCCAACATCACAGCCGCAGCCCTCCCGGATAGCGACCGCAGTTGGTCCAATGGCTCGGCTTTTGTCGATTACGTCTTGGACGGCGACCTAGATCTCTACGTCGTCAACTATCTCGACTATCAGTTCGAAACCGATCCCCTCGATGAAAACGGTCGCCTGAAGAAAGATAGGCGTCACTACGCCCCCACTGAATACCCCGGTCGGCGCGACTTTCTCTATCGCAATGAGGCCGACGATCGCTTTGTCGATGTCACCGAAGAAGCAGGGCTTTTCAGCCTCGAAGGACGCGAGTTGGGTGCGGTGTTTTTCGACTGGGATGACGATGGCGACCCAGATCTATTCCAGGCCAACGACGCCACGCCCAACTTCCTCTACCGCAACGAAGGGGATGGCTCTTTTAGTGAAATCGGCTTGGCGGCTGGCGCGGCCTACAACGAAGCGGGCAAGCCCGAAGGGGGTATGGGCACCGACATTGCCGATACGGACGGAGATGGCCACCTAGAGATCGTGGTGACCAATTTTCAGTGGGAGAGCAATACCCTCTACCAAGGTAAGGGAGACGGCTTATTGCGCGATCGGTCCACCGCTTCGGGTTTAGGGGCACCCAGCTTCGACCGCTTGGCTTTCGGGGTCAACTTCTTTGATATTGACCGCGACGGCGACCCGGACCTCTACGTGGCCAATGGCCACATCGACGAGAATATCGCCGATTTCGATCCCCAAGTTTCGCACGGCCAGCGCGACCAGCTTTTCCTCAACGATGGCCAGGGCCGCTTCGCCGAAATCTCCGCGCAAGCCGGTCCTTTTTTTCAGCGCGCTATGGTGGGGCGCGGTGCGGCCACGGCCGATTACGACAACGACGGCGATGGCGATCTCTTCGTAGTCAACAGCAACCAGCCCGCCGTGTTGCTGCGCAACGATACGGCGTCGGCAAACCACTGGCTCACCCTACGCTTGGTCGGCACCCGCCGCAACCGGGACGGCTTAGGTTCCCGGGTCACCGTGAGAACAGGAGATCGCGAACAAACCCAGCAAACCCGCAGCAGCTTTAGCTATCTATCGCAGAGCGATCCTCGTTTGTTCTTCGGACTGGGCGCATACGACAGGGCCGACCGGATAGATATCGCTTGGCCCTCGGGCGTCCGCCAGCAATTAAAAGACGTGGAGGCCGATCAGATACTGAATATCTCGGAGCCGACGGAATCGGTTGCGGCTCACACTGGGGATAGCCCCCATGAAAGAGCGTTCCAAGCAGGAGAACACCCGGCACCGCCCGCGTTTGAACTAGAGCAGTTCTGGCGGGAAGCCCCACCCGTCCTGATCGACGCCGGCCGCTTTGCCCCACCCGATGGCGCAGACCGTGTGTCTGGCGATGAAGTCGATGTGCTGACCGAAGCAGTCGCTAGCAATCCCCGAGATCCAGATGCCCACTTCCGCTTGGCCGAGGCTCTGTACCGGCTGCGGCGCTATGAGGCGGCAGAAGCCCATTACCAAAGAGCCGTCGCCCTCGATTCCTCCCATGCCCAGACTTATACTGGACTGGGAAAACTCTACGGCGATCAGGGAAATCGAACTAAGGCACTGGCGGCGTTTCAGCAGGCGCTGGCCTTGGGGGACGAAGCCATCGCTCACTACTACTTGGGCAATTTTTACGCCAGCCAAGGTTCGTACCAACAGGCTATCTTGCACTACGAGCAGGCCATCGAACGCCGGTCCGACTACGAGCAGGCCTATATCAACTTGGCCGGCGTCCATGCCCGCCAAACAGAATACAGCACTGCCATTCAGGTCTTGACGCGGGGTGTTGCCGCGCGACCCGGCAGCGCCGAACTCAAATTTCGTTTGGGGTGGAATTACTTTGTCCAGGGCCGCTATGCGGCAGCAGTGGAGCAATTCCAGCAAGTTGTTCGCTTGGATTCCCAACGGCACCAAGCCTATGACTTTATGGCGCGGATATATATGGTCCAAGAGAAGAGGGAAGAGGCCCAGCAACTTTTGCAGCAAGCCCTAGTTGCCCATCCCGACGCGAGTGCCCTGCTCGCGAGGTTGGGGATTTTGCTGCTCGATGCGGGAAACCCCGTCCAGGCCAGCGAACACCTCGAACGGGCCATTCGCAGTGATCCAGATCACGCAGAAGCCTATTACAGCTTAGGGCAGGCCTACTTGCGCATTGGCCTGAGTGATAAGGGCCATGCCGTGCTGCGTTACTTTGAGCTTTTACAGAATAACTACCAAGAATTATTGGACTTGAAAACGGCCATCGTGCTCAATCCCAGCGATGCCACAGCGTGTTTCGGACTGGGAAAAGTCTATGGGCGCATTGGTCGCTATGAAGCGGCCCGCCAAGCGTATTTGGCCGTTTTGAAGATCGACCCCAGCCATCTCGACGCCCAGAACAATTTGGGCAATATCTATTTGCGCCAGCAGCGTCCACACCAAGCCATCCAGGTTTTCAGCGCCTTGCTACAGGCTGATTCGAGCTATGTGCGAGCGTACAACAACCTCGGCTATGCCTATCTGGCCATCAACCAGCCTCAGCGAGCTATCCAAACGTATAAAAAAGCGATTGCGATTGATCCCCAATACGCACAGGCGTACTCCAGTCTAGGCTCAATCTACATGCAGCAGGGACGAATTTCCGCAGCGCAGGAACAGCTAATTATCTACGAGGAACTGACTCAGCATCCACCATAATGTGCCCATAATAAGAGCAAAATTAGCTTGTTATGCGGTCGGATTTTGATTATGTAAGAAGATCATCTATTAGCCACTGTCTCTTAATTCCGCTAAGAGCCCCGAAAGGAGGTATCGGCTCTCCATCGTTTTCCGCTGTGCAGATCCCGATCTCTGGAATCTGCCTCACTTCTCAAAAGGAGCCTTTTATGCGACGCTCGCTGTTATTGGTTGCCTTTTTGTTGCCTATTGTTGCGACTTCCTCCTTTGCCCAGGATCCAGTCGAAGTGCCGCTGTACTTCGCCGTGGGCATTCCCGACAACATCCTGCCCACTATCGACGGAGAACGCGATGATTGGGCTTGGGTAGATCCAAGTTTTGAGATAACCAGCACCGATATGTTCATCCTGACCGGCGGCGTAGATGACGCCGACGACCATTTCATAGATATTCTGCTCGGCTGGAACGAAGGACAGAATAGGGTGTACGGTATGGTCCACGTGGTTGACGACTACCTGATTGTGGACAAAAATCCCGGTTGTACCTTCCGCGACGACAATTGCGAGATTCACTTCGATCCAGATAACCAAGGCGGCGGTCCCTACTCGGCACCCAACGACCAGGACCTACAGCCGGCCTATCAGATCTGCTTGAGCATGTCCGAGCAATTCCCCCGGGTGCAGATGTACAATGGAGCGCTGGGCAACTTTGAGCAGGACGCGCTCAATTTCTGGTGGACCCATTCGGGTGATTTCGTCCAGAATGTCAATGCCAATGTGGGCAACGAGTACTTTTACGAGTTC
>VXZF01000637.1 GCA_009845645.1 Gemmatimonadota bacterium
GAAGAGCGCACGGCCATCGAGGGCCTGCTATTCGACCGGGAGGCGCGCAACCGCCTCGAGGACGCCCTGCCGCGCACCAAGGTCAGTGTATCGGCGCGCTACTCCCAAGACGCATTTAGCGCCCTAGTCCGGGCCACCAATTACGGGCCTGTCGAGTACAAACCCAACAATCCAGACAACGACGAGACCTTCTCGGCCAAGACCTTGCTAGATGTAGATGTGTCGTATCAGATGCTGCCGGGTCTGCGTCTATCGGTAGGAGCCAACAATCTGTTGAATACCTTCCCAGACGAACATGAAAAAGACGCCAATATCGGCTCGCGTGGTTTTGTGTACAGCCGGCGAGTGATGCAGTTCGGCACCAACGGTGGGTTTTACTACGGGCGCTTGAGTTTCGATCTATAGCGCTAGCGGCCCTAAAATAGAAAGCCCTGCACTCCGTCGAGGGGTGCAGGGCTTTCTATGTTGTGTGGTTCCGGTGTCGCAATCGGATTCAGCAACACCCCTTCACTTCTTGGTTGGAAGGCGCTTGGCAGCGAATGAATTCGTAGAACAGTGCACCGGCCGCAGCCCCTAGCACCGGGCCGACGATGTATGCAGCAAAAGCTGTCCATTCACCGGCGGCTAGGGCCGGGCCCAAGCTGCGGGCCGGATTCATCGAGGCCCCGCACAACGGCCCAGCGAACATGGCCTCCAGCCCCACGGTGCCGCCGATGGCCAACCCGGCTGCTGGCCCTACAGCGCGAAAATCGGTCGCCATACTCATAATGACCAGCATCAGCAAAAAGGTCAGCATGAATTCCCACACTAGAGCCGTAGTGAACAAGCCGTCCACCGGCAGGGTAACCCCTAAATTCAGCACCTGCCCAGGCTGCGTGACGGCCAGTACCGACGACAAACTCGCCACATGTATATAGCTAGCCACAACGGCCCCGGCGCACTGGGCCAGGATATAGGGTCCAATCTCCCTTTTCGGAAAATGCCGCGTCAACGCGAATGCGAGGGTCACCGCTGGGTTGAAATGCGCCCCAGAAATGTGGCCGGTAGCGTAGATCATCACCATGATGACCAACCCAAACGTAGCGGCAACACCCACATGGCTAACCGCCCCGCCAGAAATCTGGTCAATGGCCACGGCACCGCAGCCAGCAAAGACAATGGCAAACACGCCGATGAATTCAGCGGCGCATTTTCGCAGTAGGTTCATGGTTCTCCAATTTTGCCCGATAGCAAGAGCCGCATAAATGTAGCGGGTCACGCTGCCACGCTCAATAACTGCACTCATTGAATCTAGCCATCTTTTGTATATACTTTTTGTGAAATGTATAACATCCATATCCCGCTATCGACGGATTGACCTAACAGGAAAGACGACAAATACTACCTTCTCTACCGTGAGCTACTGCACCAATTGGTCTAGCAGGACTTTGAATCCATAGGTGGCAATGTGTCTAGGGCATTGCTTGGCTGCGCTCTGCTTATCGCAATTCTGGTGGTTGGCTGCGCCCCTTCGGAACAGCCGCAGTCGGCCACGGTCCAATCCCCTGCTCACCTGACGGCTGAGGAGAGTCCCCCCCCCGTGTTATTCTCCGATATCGCCGCCCAAGTCGGCCTAGATTTCACCAATATCTCGGGGCGGGACAACCCGCAGCTCTTGGTGGAAACTACGGGCACTGGCGTGGCCTTCCTCGACTACGACAACGACGGCTGGCTGGACCTATTCTTCGTCAACGGCCCCGTGCTAGACGCGGAACCACCACACGCGACCCCCCGCCACGTCCACAACGAACCCCGCCCCAACGCCCAAAGGCACTTCCGCGAAGTGACCCGTCAAAGCGGCCTGCTATTCAAGGGTTGGGGCATGGGGTGCGCTACTGGCGATATAGACAACGATGGCGATACCGACCTATTGGTGACCTATTGGGGTCCCAATCTGTTGTACCGCAATAACAGCGACAGCACCTTTGCTGAAATCGCCGCCCAAGCCGGAGTGGACCACCCCGGTTGGGGCACCAGTGCGGCTTTTGCCGATTTAGATGGCGACGGCTGGCTGGACCTCTACGTGACCAACTACCTCCACATCGACCTAGACCATCCCCCCAAGGACGGCCAACCGTGCCAATACAAGGGGCTGGCCGTACCGTGCGGACCACAGGGGGTTCCAGCCCAAGCCGATGTGCTCTACCGCAACAACGGCGACGGCACCTTCGCCGATATGAGTGCAATCAGCGGCCTGGACCAGTGGAACTATGCTGGTTTAGGAGTTGCGTTTGGCGACTTCGATAACGACGGAGACCTCGACTTGTACGTCGCCAATGACAGCGAACCCAATATGCTCTTGCGCAACGACGGCGACTGGTACTTCAGCGAAATCGGCCAAGCGGTCGGGGCAGCCTATAGCGAGAGCGGGCGGCCCCAAGCCGGTATGGGGGTCCACAGCGGCGATTACGACAACGATGGCGACCTAGATTTGTTTGTGACCAATTTCTCCGAAGACTACAATACCCTGTACCAGAACCAATCCCCACCGGCGGCTGACTCCACGCACTTTGTCGATGTTTCGCACGCCACTGGCTTGAGTGCCGGCGACCGGCCTTATCTGGGTTGGGCGACCGCTTTCTGGGATTACGACAACGATGGCTGGCTGGACCTATATGTAATTAACGGCCACGTTTATCCACAGTTGGGAGTCCATGCTTCGGGATTGACCTACCGACAGCGCAACCTGCTCTATCAAAATCAGCATGGGCGCTTTATAGAAGTAGGCCGCTGGGCCGGAGCGGCCTGGCAGCTCAAAGCGGCCAGTCGCGCGGCGGCCCAAGGTGACTACGACAACGATGGCGACCTCGATCTAGCCGTGGTAAATCACAACGCAGCACCAACCCTGTTGCGCAACGAAGGAGGGAACTTCAATAACTGGCTGGGTCTTGAACTGGTAGGGCATACCAGCAACCGGGATGGCATCGGCGCTAGAATCTGGATTTTTACCGCCGATCAAGTGCAAATGAGAGAAGTGTTCCGGGGTTATGGTTTTCAAAGCCAACACGATCATCGTGTGTTGATAGGCCTAGGTTCGAACCAAACCGTAGATCGAGTCGAAATACACTGGCCATCAGGCTCTCGTCAAACAATTGCTGCACCGCCGGTGCGGCGCTACCTCAAAGTGTACGAGGGGCGCGATGACTTTGAGCAAGGACCAGCTATTCCCCAGCCCCAGAGCGAATCCCTTATCGCTGTGTCACAGACGTCGAACTGGAGCGCCGCGGATTTTGCAGCCCTCGGGAACCAATACTACCAAGCCGGACAATACGGTGAAGCCCACGCCGCCTTCTATCGGGCCTTGGCCTTGGATCCGACCCATAAGCTAGCCAACCTAGGCATGGGCACATTGCTCTATGTCGGCATGGGTGCAGCCGATGAGGCGCTTCTATATGTAGAAGAGGCGGCCCGCCGCGATTCATCCTCGGCGGAGAGTTTTCTCGTGCTCGGCAAAGTCTATATGGACTTGGATCGGCTCGTGTTAGCTGTCCGGGCTTTTGAGCGAGTCGCCAGCTTGCGAACACAGGATTGGGAAGCGTACTTCTGGCTGGGTCGGGCCTATGAGCAAAGCAATCGTTTGACCGAAGCGGCAAATGCGTTTGGCGACGCCACAAGGTGGGCACCTTGGGAACCCGAGCCGCTGTTGGCATTGGCACAGCTTTACGCAAGGCAGGGCAATGAAAAAGCGGCTGAGGAAGCAAACAAACGGTTTGCACGGTATCGCCAGCTTGCGCAACGCGTCGAATCCCTCCAGTCCCAGATTGACCGTGAGCCGCAAAACGAAAGGGCCTTGTTAGATCTGGGTCTGGCGTATATGGAGCAAGGCAGACTAGAGCGGGCTGCAGCGCACTATCAAGGGATGATAGACCGAGCGCCGCAAAGTGCGCTTGGTCTGTACGGCCTTGGCCTTCTCTGCTTGCGCCGCAATGATCCCCAAGGTGCCCTCGGCTATTTGCATAAAGCAGCGATCTATTCACCAGATGACGACGAGATTCGCGGTGCCTTGGGCCAAGCGTATTTCCAGTTAGAGCGCTACGACGAAGCCGTAGTGGAGTGGGAACAAATCGCGGACACAACCCGCATCGGTCACATGTTGGAGCGAGCGCGTGCTCGAATAGCATCCGCAGCAGAAGGTCACCCGACCGATACCAAAAGGGGCCGTTAGAAGCTGGATAAACCCTTAAAGGCGGTCCGCCTGCGAGCGAATTGCCAGCACCCGTTTTGGTGTACAGAGGTTACAATCTATATTTTCTCCTAAGGGGAAGCAGCTTGATCCATCCCTGTTTTCCCCTACTTCCGCCCGACCAAGACAAGGAGCGCACCATGGCAGGGCTTCTGTCCTTTTTCGTTTTTGCTATGCTGCTCAGTGCTGTGCCCGTATTTGGTGCAACCGAATACCGTCTGGGCGGGATTAACGGCAACGATTGGCAGGCGGCCCTGACCGCAGAGAGCTTCTTTCAGATCCAAGATGCCGACGGCCAGCCACTGCGCCAAGTGCCGGTCGGGATCTCGCCCTTTGGGGCCGGAGCTGACACGCTGGTCGATTTCTCCAGCACAGCCATCCAGCCTCGTTTGATTGACTCCTCTGTCAATATCGCCCGAGCCGATGTGGATGCCAGCAAGACCGAGATCCCCCTGCCCTATATGCCCGGTTCGCGCGTCCTTACTAATAGTTGCGGTCAGGCGCAATTACATGCCAATACGATCAAGCTAATGCTAGACGGCGATCCTGCTACGGCCACCTTTCGCACCTTTGTGCAACGGGCCGGAGGCCGACCTGGCGATGGCTTTACTTGGAGGGGGGCCGTGGTCTTTGATTTTGGCGGCGCAATCCCCGTCAATCGCATCCGCTTCTATCCCCGCCTGAGTCAGCGCGAAGACCGCCAACTGATCGAATCCCTACGGGAACCGGCTCCGGATATCGAGACCTTTGGCCAAGACAGTTTCCTCGACAATTTCCTCGCCTGGTACGAGATTCGCACCGGTGACAATTCGGTCGTCTTTGCCCCGGATCCCTGCAGCGGCACCAGCACCTTCCTCTTTGATAGCTCTAAGCGCGACATAGGCTCTGTAGCCACCAGCAAGCGACGCACGGTCCTAGGCGACTTGCGCTGGGTGCGGAGCGGCGATCCATTGCTGACGGTGCTGAAAACCACCCGCGAGAACCTCGACCCCGTCGTCGATCTGCGCTTTCCCACGCGCTCCACTCGCTGGCTTACCCTGCGCGCCTTCCCCTTGCGCGACTATGAAATCGCCGAATTTGAAATCTACGGCGACGGCTACGTCCACGAGACGACCTACCTCACCCCTATCCTCG
>VXZF01000574.1:0-2824 GCA_009845645.1 Gemmatimonadota bacterium
ATTGACGATAAATCGCTTAGTCTGTATATTAACTTAACTATTTTTAACAAGTTAGAAAAATAATGACAGACCCGCACTACCACCGCGAATTCCGCGAATTCCGCCGCTGAGTTTTCCCATTGGCATGCAAAATTGCGCTCCCTTATGGCTGGGGGTTTGCGTCCTCGCCATGTGCTTGCCCGCCTTCCCGGCCCGTGCCCAAATGCCCGCCAAGCGCTGGACGCTGACTGAGCTTATCGACCGCGCCTTGGACCGCGATGGCGAGGTTGCGAGCGGCCGTTGGAAGGTCGAGTCGGCGGACGCTCGCCGCCGCCAAGCTGCGGCCGCTAAAATTCTCCCTCGCCTGCGCATCGACAGCAAAAGCGGCCTAGTTCCAGACGCTATGGGCAGTGTGTTCAACCCGCCGGCCGATACCACGGGGTTCCGATCCTTGGGGCCTTTTGCGCGCGCTGAGTTGCAATTTGTGCAGCCGCTCTATCCGTTTAGTCTCGGTCGCCATTTAAACGAGGCCGCCACCCGAGGGGTTGATGTGGAGCAGTCCGACCTGTCGCAGACCCAGTTGGACGTGGCCTTTGCCGTCAAGGAGCTGTACTACGGACTGCTGTTGGCGCAAGACTTGAACTCCTTGGCGCAGCGCGTGAGCGATGAGCTAGCCAGCAGAGCTGAGGAGTTGGACGACGATCCCTCGCTCTCGTCGTCCGACCGCTACAAGCTGCGGCTGGCCCAGCTCGACTTGGCTGTGCAGCAGCGCGAGGTGGGCGACCAATTGGCCTTGGCGCGGGCGGCGCTGGCTTGGCGCACGGGCCTGCCCAGCGATGCGCCGCTCTTGCTCCGGGCCGAGCGACTCGCGCCAGTGGCAGCTTCAATCCCGTCCCTAGACGATCTAATCACACAGGCCCTCGACCTGCGACCGGAATGGCGCAAGCTGCAAGCGGGTCTCGCTGCCAAACAGGCCCTCGCGCAAGCGGCTCGCGCCGCGTACCAGCCCCAAGTGTTCGTCAGCGGTGGCTTGCGCTATGCCGTGGCTCCTGGGCGCACTGACCAGCGGAACCCGTTCGTCAAAGACGAGTTTAACTTTTTCAACGGCGGCGTCTTTATTGGAGTGCGGCAATCCTTGGAATGGCACTTGTTAGCTGCGGACGTAGATAGGGCGCGTGCTGAATACCGCGCGCTTGAAGTGCGCGTACCGAGTGCACAGGAGGGGATCCGCTTAGATGTCCACCGCGCCTATTTGGACTATCGCCGCGCCGACCGAGATCTGCAAGACGCGCGCAAGAGCCGGCGATTGGCCCGGCAGTGGCTGCGGGAAGCCCGCGACGATTTTGAGTTCGACCCGCAGACCATCGGCGAATTGATCTCCGCCTTTGAGACTTGGGCCCGTCGCGAACAAGCCTACGGCGAAGCCCTGTACGACTTCAACCTCAGCGTCGCCCGCCTCGAAAAGACCACGGGCGGTCTCGAACTGATCCCACGCGATGATACAACTCCTTAGCGCGGTCGTGCTGTTGGCATTGGCCAGCCCAAGCGACGGCAGGGCCGACGCGGTTTGGGCGACGGCGGCTGTGGCGCGGCTGAACGCGCTGTTGGAGGCTCCCCACCGCGAAAGCTCCGGCTTGGCCGACCGCTTAGTTAGCGAGCACTTGGCCTTGGACGAGTTTGCTGCGGCGACTTTTGGCGACTATCTCGAAGAGTCGTTAGATGCATACCGGGGCTTGCTATCCAGCCCGCGTTTTACACACCTCGTCGAGCACTATCGAAGCCGACTTGCTAGGGCCTATCAGCATCGCCTCAGCGCCGACTTAGCCGTCCAGCTCGCTTCCCCGGATTGGCGTGGCTTGCGCTTGGATAGTCTCGAAGTGAATGGCCAGCGGGGCCGGGCGCAGCTTCGCGCGTTATTTGCCACTCGCTCGCTCGGCGTGGAGGCCGACTTGATTCTCGCAGATGGAACTTGGAAAATCGCCGAGTTGAAGATCGACGGCAGGCCCGTCTCCAGCCACTACAGGCGCCGCTACCAGTCGCTGATCGACAGTGGTCATTCGCCGCCGGTAATGGAGGCCCAACTCGCCGAGCGCGAGTACGTCGTCCTCGAGGACTTTGCCGCTACTTGGGACGGGTCGCAGCCGATGGAGTGGGGGCCGTGGAAGAAAAAGGATCGGCTCAAACCCGTGCTCTACCGCGTAGAGGGCCGTCCTCGGCGCTACATGGCGGCGCGCGATTCGAGCCATTCGGTCATCCTTGGAAAATTCGTCCACTGGAATCCTCGCCAGTACCCGATTATGACTTGGTGCTGGCGCGCCGCGGCCTTGCCGCAGGGGGGCAACGAGTTTCTCGACGATGCCAACGACAGTGCGGCTGGTTTGTACGTTATATTCTCCAAGAATTGGCTGGGGGTTCCCAAACAGCTCAAATACGTGTGGAGCACTACCTTGCCCGAAGGCACGGTGGGGAGGCGCGACAAGATATTCCGGCCTTGGTTCTTCGTCGTCGAAAGCGGCGCGGCCAACTTGGGCAAGTGGACCTTTGAGGTCGTTGACTTGGAAAAGCACCACCGAGAAAAGTTAGGCGGCCGGCCGGCCAAGCGCACCATTGGCTTGGGGCTGCTGACAGACGCCAACTCGACCCGTTCGTACGCCGAAGCGTACTACGCAGATCTGCGAGTTTGGACGCGCGAGGCTTTTGACGGCGGGCGCGTTGTCAATCACTGCGGCGGACTTTCCGTCTCCAACGGCGCGTACTCAGGGGAGAATTCGCAATGAAAATGGTATGGAGCGCCGCGTGGATGGCCCTCTGTACTGCGGCTGCCAGCGCGACCGCAGAAGATGAC
>VXZF01000574.1:2924-5341 GCA_009845645.1 Gemmatimonadota bacterium
CGCCGCGTGGATGGCCCTCTGTACTGCGGCTGCCAGCGCGACCGCAGAAGATGACGATCCTATCGGCTTCCTCAAGAGCCACGACGCCGAGGTGCAGGCCGTCCTCGCGGAGGCACCGGCTGACTCGCTGCCCCCGGCTATGAGGGAAGAGATCAAGCAGCACATCAACGCGGCCTTTGATTTTCGGGAATTGAGCCGTCTCGCCTTGGGGGATCACTGGGAGGAACGCTCTCCGGCCGAGCGCGACCACTTCGCCGAGACCTTCAGCAGCATCATCCGCGAGCAGAATTTCGACAGTTTCTCCCGCTACTACCGCGAGGGCGAGATCCGCTACGAGTCGGCCGAGGTGCAAGGAGACGCCGCCGTCGTCCAAGCGCTGGCACCCGTGCGGGACGAGCAAATAGAGATCGAGTACAAGCTCCATCGGGTGGAGGGCGTGTGGCGGATATACGATTTGGTCATCGACGGCGTCAGCACGGCTGAGGGCAACAGGCGGCGCTATGCCCGCTACATCGAGAAAAATGGCTACGAGAAGCTGATCGTCCAGCTCGACAAGCAGTTGACCCGCCTACGCGAAGCGGTTCTCTCGCCGCCTTCAGGCGGTGCAACCGAGGATTAAACCTCCGCCATGCCCATAAGCCACCAGCGCTTGGTTCGCTACATCTACCACCACTACATCGGCATAATTGCGCTGGCCACGATACTGTCGGTATTTGCCGGGTTCTTCGCTGCCAAGCTGGCCGGAAACATCAAGACCGACTTCGCCGACCTGCTGTCCGACGACTACGTCAGCGTCCAGGAACTCAACCGCATCAAGGCCCGCATTGGCGGCATCGCTCCGCTGATGGTCGTCATTACCAGCGACGATTTGGACGCGGCCGTTTCCTTCATGCAGGTCTTGGCCGATTCGCTCGAACACAGCTTGCTGATCAGCTCGGTGAGCCGCCTCGACAGCAAAAAGAATCTGCTCGAAAAAAACCGGCTGCTTTACATGGATTTAGAGGACCTGCGAGAAGTCAACCGCCGCCTCGACGAGCATATAGAGTTGCAAAAGCTCAAGCAGTCGCCGCTCTACTTTGCCTTTGACGACGAGGAAGAGCAGGTGCTCGATTTTTCGGATATCGAGGCCAAATACCAGCAGGATGGCGCGGTGGTCCCAGAGCAATATCGCCAGTACTTCATCACAAAAGAGGGCAACGGCGTCATCCTCCGCCTCTATCCGGCCGGACTTACCACGGATGTCGCCTTCTCGCAGGACCTGATCGACCATATCGACCAGACCATTGCCGCCATCGGCCCAGAGCGCTTTCACCCGAGTATCGAATGCGTGTACAAGGGCAGTTTCCAAAACAGCGCCAACCAATTCACGATCATTATCCAAGACCTCAAGTCAACGGCCTTGTACAGCATTGTCGGCGTACTGCTGCTCATCACTCTGTTCTTCCGCCAAGTAATTGGCTCGCTCTTCATCACCTTGCCGTTGATGATGAGCCTGACTTGGACGTTTGGCGTCACCTACTTGGCCATTGGCAGCCTCAATATGATCACCGTGGGGCTGTTCGCCATCCTCTTTGGGCTGGGCATCGATTTTGGCATCCACATCTTTGCCCGCTACCGCGAGGCCCACCGCCGAGGCATGGACATCGAACAGGCCCTGACCGTGACCGTCCGGTACACGGGCAAGGCCCTGGCGACGACGGCGGTCACTACCTCAATCGCCTTCTATTCGCTGCTGTTGACGGATTTTAAGGGATTCTCGGAGTTCGGCTTTATCGTGGGCACCGGCATCCTGTTCTCGCTGGTGGCCATGGTCGCGATATGCCCGGCCTTCATCGTCCTCGCCGAGCGCCTGCGGTTGGTCATCCCCATCCGCAAGCGCAGCGTCTTGTGGCGCACTGGTCGCTATCCAAAGCCTTGGGCCACCTTGCTGATAGGCGTGGTGATCACTGGGTACTCGCTGTACCACCTCGACGATTTGGAATTTGAATACGACTTCAGCAAGCTCAAACCCGCGCCGCCGCCCAACATCAACAAGGGCAGCCTGCCCCAGAGCCTGAAGGAAGGCCGCTCGCCGGCTATCGTCTTGACCGAAAGCTACGACGAGGCCATGGAGGTGGTCCGCACGGTCGAAGCCATCAAGGCCGCCAACGGCGACTCCTCTACGGTTCTCAATGTCAAGAGTGTGTACTCTGCACTGCCGCAAGACCAAGACGCCAAGCTGGCACTTATCGCCGACATCCGCGCTTTGCTAGATCGAGAAGAGGGCCTGTTTAGCGAGAGCGAGCGGGCTAAACTGGACTCGCTGCGCCCGTACCTCGACGTGGAGAAGCTAACGCTCTACGACCTGCCCGCAGACTTGACTAATGAGTTCAAGGACAAGGAGGGCAACATCCTCAACTTCGTGGCGATCAACGCCT
>VXZF01000744.1:0-4140 GCA_009845645.1 Gemmatimonadota bacterium
GGAGGGGCTTTCGGTCTTGGACGAACACGCCTCCGGGGTACCAATGGTTCTACCTGTACCTCTCGAACGCGAGCATGGAGGCTACGAGGGAGTCACTAGGCACCCCATGGCTTCCTCGGTGGTCGATCATTCTCGGGCACCGCGAGGTGTTGCTGCAACTGCAGTTCAACCCACCAGAGAAGGAAATGAAACCGGTTGTCGATCGCATTGCGGAGTTCATGAACAAGAACCCGATTGACCCCTCGCCAGAGCGCAGGGAGAGGTATCCGATGGACATCCGTTGGGGCGGACACCTTGTTGTGTACCGGCACCCGCTCATGACGGACGACGAGCTGTCAGCTATCCCTGTGTCGGAAATCGAGGACGTTGCACTGCACAAGATGGCCGCGTTTCTCGACCGGGACTTCAGAAGGATCGAGACATACCTGGAGTGCATGGCCTTCGATCCGGGTGCCCCGGCATAGCCGTCTGGTCCCTGCTGCTTGCGCTGGCGGCGGGATGCGACGCCGGAAACGTCGCCGTCGAACCCGATCCCCTGCCGCCTCCCGGCCAGTGGGAGGCCAACCCGCGTCCGGTGACCGTCGCCGTCGGCCCGTTGACGGCGACCCTCTCTGCCGTCGGGGACACGCTCCGGCTGACGGCCCGCGTGGCCGACCAATACGGTGACGGTCCCCGTAGCGTGGTCCGTGGATCAGTCCGGCGTGGCGGCGGTGGATTCGGCCGGCTTGGTGACGGCCCGGCGCAACGGGATGGCGGTCGTGACGGCCACGGCGGGCGGTGTGTCGGGCTCGGCAACCGTGACGGTGGCGCAGGCGGTGGCGGCCGTCGTCCGCATCCGCCAGTCGTAGCCTACGGACGTCTTGAGGTCGAGCCCCTCGGGTGCTGCCCCATCTGGCGCGAAAGCATTCGACGAATGGCCCAGGTCGGAAATGAACTCGGAAGCGCTGGCCTTCCGACTAGCTTCCGAGTCGTCCGCTCCAGTGGGGAAGTGGGGCGCAAAGGATGATCGCGGAATGCCGGGACAACGGGTTACCCGCGCCGGTTTGGGAGGAGATCGGGGTTCGGTTGCGCCTCACGGTGCGTACGGCACAGGTTCGGCCGCAGAGGGTCGACCGAAAGGACCGAACGATCCTGGATGTGCTCCAGGATGGTAAAGGGCGTGGCACCCGTGAGATGGCGGAACAGATCGAACTCTCCGCGTACCGTGCGCACGCGGCTGGCCCGCCTTATGGAGCGTGGTCTCGTGTCTGCAGTTGGGACTGTGCGCATGATCCGAGGCGGAAGTACATCCTGGTTTCAACCAATCCGGGGACAAGGGCTCAGCTTTCGTCGCCCCGCCCAGCAGTTCCCCCTTGCGCGCAATCCCTAGAGGCCAGCGTGCCCTTCCCCTTATCGCATCATCGGCACGGAAGCCCCAGGTCGGGCTTCCTACGGCGTCAGACGTTCTTTGGGTCAGCCCTGATCGTCCGCGAAACGGGGTAGGATAGGGGGCGGATTCTTGCGCGCCGGGGAGGCCCTCCGTAGGCTGCGAAGAGGACTCGAAACACACATCAACAAAGGTGGCTTTCCATGTCACGGCCAACCAGCATCGCTACCTTGGCCCTTGTCATTCTCGCATCCGCTTGCATGTCCGGCCCCCGATACGACATCGGTGCCCTCGACATGCGAGCACTGGCCGACGAACAAGCACAGCAAATGGCCGCACACCACGCCATGCAGGTGCGAGTTGACTCCTTGTTCTTGCCGCTTATCAGGCATGGCTTTTGTGACGAAACCGGACCGTACTACGGGTTCGGCTACCTGACATCCGAACAATTCGACGATGGGCTGGACCGCCGGATAGCGGCGGCCCGCGGGATAGGGTCGTTGCCCCACGTCGTTACCGTTGTGCCTACTTCGCGCGCGGCAACCTCCGGGCTCCGCGCTGGCGACAACATTTACCATGTGAACGGCATAGCGGTCAATTCGGCCAAAGATCTGGCAAGCGCCCTAGATCGTGTCAATGGCGTTGCAAACATCGCCGTCAGTCGTGCCGACGGCACATCGTTTGTAATCGCGGTTGAGCCAGAGATCGTCTGCCCCTACCGCGCGCATGTTGTGGACGGCATCGGCGTCAACGCCTTTGCGGATGGCGCGAATGTTATGGTGGGACGCGACATGTTGGACTTCGTGGAATCCGACGAAGAGCTTCAGTTCGTCTTGGCGCACGAGTTGGCGCACAACGCGGCTGGCCACGTTGACGCCATGCGAAACAACTCGACCGTCGGCGGGCTGATCGGGGCAATCGCCGACGGCTTGCTTGGCACCTACGGCACGTTTGCGTCAGCTGGACGGAGGGCTGGGATGCGGGCGTACAGCCAAGATTTCGAGCGCGAGGCCGACTATCTGGCGGTCTACCTGCTTGCGCGCGCCAATATAGACCTTTCAGGGCTGCAAAACTTCTGGCGACGCCTAGCCGAAGGCGCGGGATACCAGTCATTAAGGCCCAACGACAATGGGTCGCATCCGTCCTACCCCGAGCGCACCGTGCGGTTGCGTTCGGCGATTATCGAGGTTCAAGGCAAAGTACAGCGCACGGAACCGCTGTTCCCCAATACACGGAGTCGTGCGGCGCGCAACACGCCCCTACCGCAAGCGGCACCAGTGGAACGCGCACAGCCGCCGCAAACAGCTCCCGTGGGAAGCACACGGCCGCCGCAAACAGCTCCCGTGGAAAGCACACCGGCGCCACCTAGTCGCTTTGTGGAAGTTGGGCCGAGTGTCGTGGCATTGATTCAGGCGAGGGACCCCATACAACTCGTGCGAATGCGGGTGGCGGCGCGTGAAGCCAAAGAAACCACCGCGTATCGAGATGGAAACCGTATCATCGCTATCGCTCATCCGAGTGGCCAGATCGACTTTCCCGAACGGTGACATCCATGGAGGTCGCGGGAGACTCGGGGGGATGATATGATGAAAAGGCGCGTACCGACCTTGCGCTGGGACCAACCAAGCTATATCGTTGTTATGGTGATATTCAACTCATCTTGGTAATCCTTGGGTTACACCCACGCCCGTATGCGCATCAGTCCCGGTTTAGGGTCGATCGCCCACGCGTGAGCGCTTGGACCCCAGGAGGGAATGGTGGTCTGGAGGCCAAGGCAGTACGAGCACAGACCAGCGCTTTCGCATAAACTACCTAGACCAGGGTTGCAAATGGCAGCCGCCACATTATCTCCGTTAGTTCGTGCCGCCGATGACTTGACGCCATTTCGTCTTGGTCAACCCATTCCTGTCGGCCAACGCCACTTCGGTCCAGAAGTCTCGAGTGCTGAAGGTAACGTGCCTTAAGGCCGACACGGCACTTGATACCGAATGTCCTCGGTGAAGCATATACAGCAGTTGGCCCAGATCAACCCACGAAAGCTGGATGAAGTAACGGACAAGATCGATTTCCCCATTCCTCGTGATGGCAATGAGGTCAGCCATCCGGGCAATCTGCGCGATCGTATCGTTGAACGCGGTCAGAATGCGTATATGTTGCGGATCCTTCTTCACAGAGCCAAGGCGTGCTCGTATCATCGAGTGCAACAGAGCGTTTTGCAATACTTGATCGCTGGCGGGGCCGTAGGACAAAGGTGAGACCGCCACTTTCGTGATATGCAGATCACGGGGAATAGCATCTTTTTCTACCAAGGGGGTGAGGCCACGCCGGATGTTCCGGTCATGCCGGACGAGTTGCGTGACCAAGGTCAAGAAGCTCTTCGTATAATCATCGATGAAGGTCATGACGTCACCAAGTCGGGCCTCTGAAGTGAGTGATTTTGCTTTTGTTTCGAACAACACTATCTGTTGGTTCTCGCGAACTGCAACATCAATCTCAAGGCGCTCTCCGGCTGCGTCATAAACGACCTTTTCCCACACAGACTTACTTCGGCGTTTACACGCGATGGCAACGGCCTTCTCCAACACTTGGCCAACAAGGTCGGCAGCACTATTTCGTCCAGCGCGGTGCCAAATCAATCTGAAAATCGCTTCGCATGCAGCAGCGGCTGTCAATGAAGAAGGAAGAACCACGACCACGTCGTCGTCGGTTTCGAAGAATACATACCGCTAGTGTTTACGAGGGTGCCCCCCGAAGGGGTCGAGGTACTCGGCGTC
>VXZF01000744.1:4150-5338 GCA_009845645.1 Gemmatimonadota bacterium
CTCGGCGTCCGTATCTTTGTGTGTGCCGGCTTGCAGGCGAAGTAGAGGGAATGCGGAATGGGCAGTTTGTGGCATTGCGACGATCCCATCAACTGGCAAATCGGCCAAGAGTAGCTCGACTTCCGCAAACAGGCCGTCTATGTCATTACGGAGACTCCTTGTGCCTCTCGGCCATGTGACTTGGCAGAACGCACTGCGGAGGGTGGCAATGGCCCGAGGTGGGACCTGCGGCAGGGTGAAGAGTTCACGCCATTTCAACGCATCCTGCATTTCCGGTAGGAAATCGGGTACGTCGAGGTGGAGTCCATCGAACCGATTGTATCGTTGACAGTCCATACACGCAGCAAAATCGGTGGCGAGTCCAATCGCCATCTCCCACGCCTCGGCCGACTTCCGGGGGCGGGGGGTTCGATGGACGTGCCGAAGCGCGATGGCAAGGAGCCAGGCAATAGGAATTGCTGGCTTCAGGGCGTTGTCGTAGCCGCGAGGCCGATCCCCAAGGAGCCACATTCCGTCGTGGACGTTTCCGGTTACACGGACGAATCTACAGAGTTCCCGGATAAAAGGTACACCGCCAACTTCCGCAACGAGGGAATCAAGGCGCTCGGCAATTGCCAAGCGAGTATCGGGATCGAACTGTGGTCCCCATGCACTGACTGCCACGTTGTAGCCAGCCTCCCGCAGGCGTTGGCACGCACTCCCGACCACAGATTGGCGATCCGGTCCCGTATGCGGTAAAACGGTCTTCGACGGTCCAACTCGCTGGATCGCCCAGCAGATGGCGCGTGACCATTCTTCCATACGAGTCAGAGGAAGGTAACAGTAGTCTTCGGCCTTTAGGCTTCGCACGATGACATTGAGGATGCGATGACAGGACTTGGGCACGTCTCCCACCGCGCAGGCGATCTTCAGCGATCGCCATAGGCGGGCGCAATCATTACGGTGTAGGAGGTCTGCCGATCGGGTTTCGGTGCGGAGGATACTGTCAGGGCATGCGTCTGGAAGTTGCGCCGGCTTGCGCTCGGCTTGGCGAACGAGGTCGACAAAAACCGTCAGATCAGAGTCCCTAAGCACGTCCAAAGATCCCTCGGCAGCGACCAATGTGCCTACTCGGGTGACCGAGCACGATCCTTATCGGGGAGCTCTGGACAGACGACACCAGATGGATGTAATCGACAACCGTTGGGA
>VXZF01000268.1:0-3358 GCA_009845645.1 Gemmatimonadota bacterium
TGCGACGGCGACATCATTAGCTGGCCTCGCCTCACCGCCGAATGCGAGTACTTCCACCCCGTCTCCTTCGAAGATATCCTCGATATCCATGTACACCTCGAAAAGCAGGGCGAGAAGTCCCTCAGTTTCCGCTTCGAATTCCACTGCGGCGACGAACAAATAGCCCAAGGCCGACTCAAGATCGCCTGCTGCGTCTGCAATCCAGGCGAGGCCATCCGCGCCATCCCCATCCCGGACTTTATCACCCGCAAACTGGCGGCGCACCCATGAACGCAGCCCCGGCCCTCGCCGCAACCGACGTCTGCAAGCACTTCGCCCTCGGCGACCAAACCGTCGAAGTGCTGCGCGGCGTCTCGCTGTGTGCCGAGGTAGGCCAGTCCTTGGCGCTTATCGGTCCATCTGGCTCGGGCAAGAGCACCTTGCTGCATCTGCTCGGCACCCTCGAACCTCCAACCTCGGGCCAAATCGCCATCAGCGGCCAAGACCCACTAGCCCTCTCCGAACCACAACTCGCCCGCTTCCGCAACCAACACATCGGCTTCGTCTTCCAAAACCACCACCTGCTGCCCCAGTACTCAGCCATCGAAAACGCCCTAATCCCCACTCTCGCCTTTTCCCAAGCCGACCGGCGCGAGCGCGCCCGCGACCTTTTAACCGCGGTCGGTCTAGAAAAACGCCTGCATCACCGTCCCGCCGAGCTGTCCGGCGGCGAGTGCCAGCGCGTGGCTGTGGCGCGCGCCTTGATCAACCAGCCCGGTCTTTTGCTCTGCGACGAGCCTACCGGCAGCCTCGACCGCCAGACAGCCACTACGGTCGCCGACCTGCTTTTTGAGCTCCACCGCGCCGAACAAGCTGCCCTCGTCATCGCAACCCACGATCTCGAGCTAGCGGCGCGCTGCGACCGCCGCCTGCATCTGCGCGAGGGGACGTGCGTCGAAGCCTGATCTACTACTGGCGGGTTCACTTAGGGCTACTGCTGGGGACCGCTGTCGCCACAACCGCCCTGACCGGTGCGCTTCTAGTCGGCGACTCCATGCGCGGCAGTCTGCGCGACTTAGCTTTAGAGCGCCTAGGCCAGATCGACTACGCACTGCTCGCCGCACACTTCTTCCGCAGCGACTTGACCACCGAACTGCCTGGAGGCCATGCACCTGTCATCCTCCTCAACGGCAGCGCCCGCCACACCAAAACCCAAGCACTCGCTGCTGGCGTGCAAATCCAAGGCATCGACGTTCGCTTCGCCGCGCTCTTTCCCGAGGGCGGCCCTACTTTGCGCGATGCGCTCAAACCAACACCTAGCCAGCCATTTCCCTCACTCGTCGTCAGTGCCTCGCTACAACGCGCCCTCGGCCTTGAACTAGGCGACGCGGTTCTGCTCTCGCTGGAGCGCCCTAGCCCAACCTACCGCGAATCCCTCTTTGGCCGCCGCGCCACCGACGATCTCGTCACCACTCTGCGCGTGGTGCTCACCGGCGTCTTGCCCGACAGCGGGGCGGGACGCTTCGGCCTGCGACCGCATCAGCACCTGCCGCTCAACGCATATCTCGACCTCCAAGCCCTCCAGCACGCGCTCGACCAACAGGGTCGCGTCAACGCCCTGCTCATCGCCGCGCCCAACAGTCAACACCAAGACCTGCAACATGCTCTCGCCCAGCACCTGACTCTCGCCGACCGCAAGCTGGACCTCGCGCTGCACTCCAACTACATCGAACTCACCAGCACCCGCTTTGTCCTCGACGATTCGATCCGCGTTGCCGCCTTGGCGAGCGCCGCCGCCCAACAGCTCAAAACCGCAACCTTCTCGACCTATCTGGCCAACGCCATTGAGGGCAACGGTCGCCAAGTCCCCTACTCAACCGTTACCGCCCTCGACGATCCCACCGGCCTCTATCTCGCCGACGGTCGGCCTGCGCCGCCCCTCGCTGACGACGCCCTCTACCTCGACGCCTGGACAGCCCAAGAATTGGCCGCAACTCCCGGTGATTCGATCTCCTTGACCTATTACATCGTCGGCCCGCGCCATGAGTTGCGGACCGAGCAGGCCCACTTCCGCCTCCAAGGGATTGTGCAGATGCGCGGCTTGGCCATTGACCCAACCCTGACGCCCAAATATCCGGGGTTGCAGGAAGAAGACGATATAACTGCCTGGGACGCACCTTTCCCCATCGACATGGGGCAAATCCGCCCGCAGGACGAAGCCTACTGGGACCAGTACGGGGCCGCGCCCAAAGCCTTCGTCGCCGCCCCTACAGGTCAGCGCCTGTGGGGCAGCCGCCACGGCGCGCTGACCGCCATCCGCTTTTATCCGTCCTCGTCCGCCCAGTACGAGCGTCTGCACCAAGACCTGCTAGCGCGCCTGTCTCAGACTACGGCCGGCTTCTCCTTGCGCCCCGTCCGCCAAGAGGCCCTGTTAGCATCAACCGGGGCCACGGACTTCAGCGGCCTCTTCATCGGCTTCAGCCTCTTCCTCATCGCCGCGGCCGCATTACTGGTAGTCTTGCTGTGCAAGTTCGGCCTTGAACAACGCGTGAGCGAAGCAGGGCTGCTGCTCGCCACCGGCTACCCGCTCGCCGCGGTGGGTCGGCGTTTCTTGGGCGAAGGCATTGCCTTAGCCGCGCTCGGCGCTCTGCTCGGTCTAGCCGGTGCTCCACTCTACGCCTATCTGATGCTAATCGGCTTGCACACCTTGTGGTTGGAGGCTATCGGCACACCCTTTCTCTACCTCCACGTTAACTGGTTAAGCTTAGGATTGGGCTATCTATCCACCTTACTGCTGGTCTCGCTGGCGCTGTGGCGCACCGTGCAGCGCTTCCACCACCTGCCCGTCCGAGCCCTACTCGCTGGTACCCTCGATACGGCAACGCGTCTCCCGCGCCGTCGCAGTGCCATCCTCGCCGCACTTGGTCTGGTTATAGCTCTCACCTTGAGCGTTCTCGCCGGTATGGCCGACGCCGCTACGGCAGCAGCGCTTTTTTTAGGCAGCGGCACCTCGGCCCTGTTGGCGCTATTGGCCCTGTTCGCGGTATGGTTGCGAGTTCCAACATCGGGCCGCCTCAACTCCAGCCTCAGCTTGGGTCTCCTCAACAGCACCCGCAAGCCAAGCCGCAGCACCCTCTGCACCTCCCTCATCGCCTGCGCCACCTTCGTCATCGTCGCCGCTGGAGCTCACCGACAGGTCGAATGGTCCGACGATCCAGGCACAGGCGGTTTCTCACTCGTCGCCGAGGCCGAGATTCCCCTGCACCAAGATCTCAACAGTGCGGACGGTCGCTTCGAGTTGGGGTTGTCAACAGACTTGGAAGACGCGCGCTTTTTCCCCTTCCGCGTCCTACCCGGCGACGACGTGAGCTGCCTCAAC
>VXZF01000268.1:3458-5323 GCA_009845645.1 Gemmatimonadota bacterium
CGCGCGCTTTTTCCCCTTCCGCGTCCTACCCGGCGACGACGTGAGCTGCCTCAACCTCTACATACCCCAAACCCCGCGCGTCCTCGGTGCCCCGGCCGAATTTGTCCAACGCGGCGGTTTGCCCTTCCGGCAGACCCTCCCCCTAACGCCGGACGAGCGCGCCAACCCCTGGCGGTTGCTTCAGCGCGATTTGGGACCAGGTATTATCCCAGCCATCGGCGACTTTAATTCAGCGCAGTGGATTTTGCACAAACGTCTGGGCGACGACATCCCGATTGCGGAGGGCTTGTCCGTGCGGTTGGTTGGGCTGTTGGACGGCAGCCTGTTCCAGAGCGAACTGCTCATTGCCGAGGACCGCTTCGCCGCACACTTCCCCGAACGCGAAGGCTACGGCTACCTCCTAGTCGAAACGGAACAACCAGCCGCCGTCGTCGCTGCGCTCGAAAAGGAGCTAGCAGACTACGGCCTCGACGCAACCCTGAGCGCCGAACGCCTCCGAGGCTACCACGCCGTCGAAAACACGTATCTGGCGACCTTTCAGACGCTGGGCTTGCTCGGGCTGCTCTTGGGAACTCTGGGTTTGGGGATCCTCATTCTGCGCAACGTCCTCGAGCGCAGTGGCGAGTTGGCGGCCTTGAGCGCCTGTGGCTTTCGCCGCGCCCGCCTAGGGGCGATGCTGCTCTACGAACACGGCTTCCTTCTGCTAGCGGGCGAGGGAATAGGCAGCGTCGCCGCCCTCATCGCCGTGGCCCCCCGCCTCTTCGACCCTACCCCCTTGCCTTGGGCCTCGCTGGGCATCTCGCTCGGCTTGGTCTTCGCCGCTGGCCTGTTGGCGTGTGCTGCCGCCAGTCACTCGGCCCTGCGCCGCCCCCTGCTCGCGGCCCTCAAGGCCGAGTAACCAGCGCTACTGACCAATGCAGTACAGGTGCGACTCCGTCCGCAGAAAAATCCGCCCCCCGGCAATGGCCAGCGACGACAGCGTATAGCCACCGTCGAGTTCGTTAGTCGCCAGCACCTTGTACTCTGGTCCGGCCTGCAGCACGGTCGTCACCGCGTTTTCATTGACCACGTAGAGCTTGCCGTCGGCCAGGACCAGCGAGGCACTAACCGTCCCTTGGGCCGTGCGCTCCGGCCCCCACACTACCGCACCCGTCTTGGCATCGAGACAGGTAGCCCTCCCGCGGTCATCGACCATGTAGAAATAGCGGCCATCGGTAACAGCCGAGGGCACGTCTGGTCCGCCCGCTCCCGTCCACTTCCACGCCAAGTGGCTCTCGCTAATATCCCCCGTGCCACCAGCGCGGAACGCTAGCACCGGATTGCGGCGACTGGTCGCGTACACCATCCCAGCGACCGCGACCGGCGATCCGACCACCCGGTAATTCCGCTCCTTGCCCGGATTCAAGCCGCCCGCTCGCCAAACCTCTTCGCCGGTAGCTGGATCGTGGCCAGTGAGGTAGTCGCCGCCGGAGACGACGATTTGCGTCTGACCGTCGTATTCCAGGATCACGGGCGTGGTATAAGCATCTGGCGATTCACCCGGCGCGTCGGTTGGCCGCTCCTGCCACCACGCGACCTCACCAGTGGCCGCGTCAAAGGCGATCAGGTAGGAAGGATCGTCCGTGTTCATCCCGTGCAGGACTTCGACAAAGAGCTTGCCGTCGTAGAGCAACGGCGATGAGGCGTAGCCCCACATCAGGCCGAAGGGGCCGTGCTCGGCCTGCAAGTCGTAGTGCCACAATTCCTCGCCGTCCATATCAAAGGCCCGGATCATCCCCGTGCCCGTAATCGCCAGCACGCGCTCGCCATCCGTGACTGGCGAAGGCGAGGTGTTGTTGTGCTTGCGCCAATAGGCATTGCCCTCG
>VXZF01000295.1:0-4092 GCA_009845645.1 Gemmatimonadota bacterium
GGCGGAGGGGAAGGGGGAACGCTCGCGTATATGCCGCACGCGATTAGCCCTAGCAAGATTAGTGCCCTAAGCCCCATGGATTATTCCTCTACGTGTTCGTCGTGATCTTGCGCTGCTTGGTCTTGTTCGACTTCCTCTTCCACGTGACCTTGGCCAACGTGGTCGGGGTGCCCGATGGGGCCTAGGGAAAAGACCGTAGCGCCGTTGCCTTGCAAGGTCAATTGCGCGTCGGCATTGCCCATAATCCCACCGCGACCGTTAAAGTCGTACAGCGATGGCGCGTCGTACCACTCGTTGAGGTCCATCACCACGGCAATTGCCCACTCATCTCCACTAACGGTTAGGGAAAGCGGCAGGGAGACGGCAAACGAAAAGTCTTCCCCACCCGTCGGCCCGGTATGTGTGATAAAGGCCCCCTCGCCGTCGTCGGTGCGGAAGAGGCCCTCCATGCGCATGTAGTGGTAGCCGCCGCCCATGGGAGCGGGCCACGCCATGTTATTGAAGTGATCGACGCTCGGCAGCACGCCGGTTTCGTTTTTAGCGCCGTCGATGCCAAAGGTAAAGCGCAAGGCAACGTATTCGCCACCAGGCACCTTGGCCGCAACGCTGCGGGTCGCATTCACAAAGGCGTTGCGGTAATGGAATTCGGCCAGTTCGACGCGCTTGCCGCCGGTTGTCTCCAAGGCGATATCCGAGACGATGTACTCTAGGCGAGTGACGCCGTATTCATTTCTAGCGGCATTGGTGTAGAGAATCTCCTCGTGTTTGAGATCGGCACCGGCGACAGTGTGGTTGAAATAGATAGTCACCTCGCCTTGGTCGTCATCGGAGTTGCCGCAGGCTAGCAAAAAACTACAAGCGGCCAATAGGAGATATTTCATGGGGTATGCCTTTTGCTAAAGAACGAGAACTACTACTCCGCTTGTTCGTCTTTTTTTAAGACGGTACATTACCAAATAGGATGCGTCAATTTGTCGAGTCTGTCCAAATGACCAAGGGCAAGGCCGCCCCGAGCGAGCGTCCGCGGACGCGGATCGGCCACAAGCTGATTTTGAGCTTCGTACTGCTGGTCATGGTAGTAGTGGGGCTATCGGGCTGGGTGCTCTTCGAGCTGACAGACCGCAGCTTGGAGCGGCAGATGCGCGACCATCTCGTATCAGTTGCCGCTCTGGTGAGCACGAATCTGTCCGGCAGTGTGCTGCCCTATTTGCACGAGGGCCGCGAGCACACCACTCTCTATCGGAACCTAGTGCTTAAATTGCAGCGCGCCGAACAAGGAGTTGGTGCCCGGCACATTTTCGTTTTCGACCGCGAGTACCGCTCGCTGCTCGACACCGATGGCCTGATGCCCATTGGCCGCGAGTATCCCAAACTGCTCTTCCACCGCCGGGAGCTAGAGAGGGTTTGGAGAGGCCATACCGCGCATTCGGTGCTTTTTTACGACGGCGATATCCCATACATGACGGGCTACGCCCCAATTTTTCACGATGGCGAGGTCGTCGCGGCCGTCGGGGTCGAAATCGGGGCTAGGTTTGTGGATTCCATCCGCATCTTCGGGCGGTCGGTGTTGATCTTTGCCGGGTTGGGTGCGTTGCTCACTGTCGGAGTGGCATGGGGGTTGGCGCGGACGCTGACGCGGCCCATCCAGAAGCTGGTCGAGGCTGCGCGCGAAATCGGCCGGGGCAACATGAACCAAGAGGTGGCCACCGCGTCTGACGACGAAATCGGCTATTTGGGCGAGACCATGGAGGAGATGCGGCGCAAGCTGGTCGCCCGCGACGCGCAACTGCGCCTCATGCTAGGTGGCGTTGCCCACGAAATTCGCAACCCGCTGAGCAGCATTGATCTGTATGCCGGCCTGATCGCCGGCGACTTGCCCGCCAGCGACGAGCGCAAGCAACACATTGAGAAGGTCATTGAGGAAGTACGTCGGCTCAATGGCGTAATATCCGAATTTCTCGAATTCGCCCGCCCGGCACCGGCGCAGCCGCAGCCGACGGAGCTGGCTCCGCTAGTGGCCAACGCGGCCTTTTTACTAGCCCCGGAAATGGAGGCTGCAGGCATTAGCTACGAGGAGCGCGTCGCGCCGGATTTGGTGTGCTACATCGACGCCGAACAGATGGAGCGGGCGCTGGTCAACCTGATGAAGAACGCGGTGCAAGCCATGCGCGATGGCGGGCACTTGACGGTGCGATCTACAGTCGCAGGCGAGGAGGTCGTCGTCGAGGTGGCCGACGATGGCTCGGGTATGTCAGAGGAGGTGCAGGCGCGCCTTTTTGAGCCTTTCTTTACAACCAAAGAGAAAGGATCGGGTTTGGGGATGGCGCTGGTGGCGCGGGCGGTTGAGGAAAATCGCGGCCGGATCGAAATAGACAGTCGGCAAGGCGAAGGCACGGTGTGCCGCCTGCGTCTGCCGCAGTCCAAAGATGGGGTGCTATGGGCAGGATTCTGATTATCGACGACAACAAAAGCCTCGGCGACGGACTGGTGCTGAGCTTGAACAAGATGGGGCACCAAGCCGTTGCCGCAGGGAGTGGTCGCGAAGGTTTGGCGCGGATGAAGGACGAGCCGTTTGACTTGGTCATTACGGATTACCGCATGGAGGAGATGGACGGGTTGGCGGTGATGGAGGCGGTCCAGCGCCAAGCACCAGAGACCGATGTGATGATGATGACGGCCTACGACACCCGGGAGCTGGCCGTAGAGGCGATGGAGCGGGGGGCGATCGACTTTATTGTCAAACCTTTTCTGCCCGACGAACTGTGGCTGAAGGTCAATAAGCGGCTCGATTATCGAACCAAGCTACAGGAAGCTCAAGCCAAGCTGCAGGAAGCCCAAACCCTCCGCCAAGAAGCCGAGGCCAAGCTGCGGGACTGGGAGCACTTATTCGAGCAAAACCGCTACCTACGCGAAGAAATCGACAGCCGCTACAACTTCGGCGAGATCGTCGGCCAATCGCCGCAGATCAAGGCCGTGCGCGAACAAGTGCGCAAGGTGGCGTCGTCGTCGTCGTCAGTGCTGATCTACGGGGAAAGCGGCACTGGCAAGGAGCTGGTTGCTCGCGCCATCCACTACCAGAGCCGCCGCAGCAAAGGTCCGTTCGTCAAGGTCAACTGCGGTGCCCTGCCGACGGGGTTGGTCGAAAGCGAGTTGTTTGGGCACGAGCGAGGGGCTTTTACCAGCGCGGTGCGGAGCAAGAAGGGCAAGTTTGAACTGGCCGAGGGGGGAACGATTTTTTTAGACGAGATCGGCGATATACCTTTAGAGACTCAAGTGCGGCTGTTGCGGGTGTTGCAGGAAAAGCAGTTCGACCGCGTAGGAGGAGAGCAGCCGCTCGACGTAGATGCGCGGGTGGTGGGGGCTACCAACCGGCCGCTCAAGCGCATGGTCAAAGAGGGCACCTTCCGCGAAGATCTGTTCTATCGGCTGGAGGTCATCCCTCTTACTTTGTCGCCGCTGCGGGAGCGGCGAGAGGACATTGAACTATTGGTGAAACACTTTACGCAAAAAAAATGTGGGGAAATGAACATCCTGCCCAAGCGTCTAACCGAAGAAGCCCTAGCCGGCTTGAAAAGCTACCCGTGGCCTGGCAATGTGCGCGAACTGGAAAACGTCATCGAGCGCACGATGGTGTTGGTAGATAGCGAGGAAATCGGCTATCACGATCTGCCGCTGACTTTTGACGAGGGGACTGCGGAGGAAGAGACTACTGAGGCAAGGGCGGAGGCTACAGATGACGGTGTGCTGCTACTCAACGAGCGCCTCGACGAGGTGGAGCGCGACCTAATCGCGCGGGCGATGGAGGAAGCGCAGCACGTTAAGACGAAGGCCGCTTCGCTTTTGGGGATCAAGACGAGTGCTTTGTACTACAAGCTCGACAAATACGGTCTAGATTAGCAATGAGAAATCCATCCATTCTGTTGTTGGTTTTGGGGTTGGCGCTGCCCGGATCTGCGCTTGGAGATTCGAGTGGGCTGGGCGACCTAAAGGCCCAATATCGCGCCCTGGAAAGCCAGCGCGATTCCCTCGCCAACCAGCGCTTGCTGGTTGCGGCCTCACCCGAGGCACTGTCGGCCCGCCACCAAAGCCTGA
>VXZF01000295.1:4102-5304 GCA_009845645.1 Gemmatimonadota bacterium
GCCTGAAGCTGAGTGCAGCGAATTCTGCCGTGCTGCGAGAAGCACTGCGCTCCTCGCTCCGGTTGGTGCAGCAGATGGTTGCGCTCGACTGGAAGTTGGTCGCCTTAGAGGCGCGTCAGGATAGCGTGGCCGAGCGCTTGTGTCTGGCCTACGATTGGGAAATTGGCGTCCTCATCCAGAAGTTGGCCGAGCAACCAGACCTGGGCTTGTCGGCTCAACTGACGCTCTATCAGGATTCGCGGGAACTACTCGGGGTCGGGGTCGGCAGTGCGAACCTGTACTACAGCGGACAGATGAAAATTGAGGTGGATGACGGGCCGGACGAAATTCAGCAAAAGCAAGAGCTATTAGAGGACATCGCCGACCGCCTCAAGGCCGAATGGAGTGCCAACGCCGACTTGATACGCCGCTTGGAGGACGAGTATCGGCTATGTACCCAGGTGGAACAGAAGCGGGCCAAAGCGCGGCAGCCCGAGGAGCGGATTTTGGTGAGCGGAGAACAGCCGCGTGAGCAGGTGCGGTTGCTCGCGCAAGACGAGTCCTTGGCCGAATTTGATCTCGAATCGTCGATTGCCGAAGTGGCGCTGAAAATTCACAAGCTGAAGGCGCGCCAGCAGGAAATCCTCCAGCTACAGGCCGTGATCGAAGACCGCGCCGAGGCGTTCAGGCGCTACTTGCGCAGCATGTTAGAGGGCGAGGAATAGCACGCACTTTTGCCGGCGAGGAGCTTCACTCGTCCGCGCCCAATCCTCGGCTGACTTCCACTACATTGTCTTGTGTCGCGCCGAAGGCGCACCGGAGCCGCTGATAGGCTACCCACGGGTCTGTCTGGTGGCCGCAGGTGAAGAGATCGAGGGCGGCATAACCGCGCTCGGGCCAGGTGTGGACGGCTAAATGGCTCTCTTGGACGATGAGCACGCCGGTGATTCCACCCGGACTAAAGCGATGGAATGCCGCGCCCAAGACGCGGGTGCCGGCCGCTTGGGCTGCGGCCTGCAGCTCGGCGGTGATATAGTCTGGGTCGTCGAGTCGCTCGCGGTTGCAGCCATAGAGATCGACGAGCAGATGGCGGCCTAGGGCCTGCATTGGAACGCGCCGGAGTGGTGGCAAACTGCAACGAGGGCCTCAGACATATTCGACGATGTCGGTGGGCAGGCACTTGAGATCTCGGCATATATTGGACAGGGTGTACGGATCCATGT
>VXZF01000021.1 GCA_009845645.1 Gemmatimonadota bacterium
TGGGCCAAATGAATTTTATCTGTTTCCAGGGGAGGTCGAAGACGGCGTGTGGAGGGTCGATGTCTCGCCCTCGGTGGTGGGGGAGTGGGAACCTGCTCCGAATGTGGCCTTGATTTCTTATATCATTGGCTACGATTCGCACCTGTTTGACCGGGTGCGAATCCGGTTCCGCACCGTGCATGACCGCCCTACGGTAGGGAAAGTGCGGCTTGCTTGGACCAACGAGCTCAACCTCGCGGCACCAGGACTCGACCCAGAGCCGCCAGAAAACCGCTTTTCTATCCCCTCCACAGACTTCGTTTACACGACCGAGTGGCAGGAAGTAGAGTTTACCCTCTCTGGCCAAGATGAGATCGTGTGGGCAGGGCTTTTACGGGATATTCGGCTGCATTTTAGCTTGGATCTAAACGAAGCGGAGGAGCTTCGGTCGGTGAATGAGGTGGTCGGGCATTTTGAGATCGACTGGATCGAGTTGACCGGCCCTGAAGAGCGCTCGCAGGGCGAATTAGCCCGGCCGCATGTAGAGTATTTTCAGTTTGATGGCCCCGGTCTTTTTGCACCACCGGTGTTCTATCCGATTGCACCGGGTTTAGGGGATTTGGGGAATGGCGTCTTGACTGACTTAGATGGCGATGGCGACTTAGACCTTTTCTCTACTCATTATACCCGTTATGAGGGGGATCCCTTTCGGGGCTGGGTCATGGCCCTCAATGATGGTAGCGGGACCTTTGAAAACGCGCGCATTGGATATACCCAAGATGCGGGAGGATTTTTGAATATACTCGCCCGCGACTTAGATGGCGATGGCCAAGACGAGCTTGCGATTTTTAAATGGAACGGAGGCGAAATAGAGGTTTGGTCTATCGGGGCGGATCTCCAGAAAGAGGTACTCACCATAAGTTCGGACGACCGCGAAGCGCTATGGGATTTGTACTACAGCAGGTTTGATTCTATGAGAGGAGATTTTGATGGCGATGGGCGGCAGGAGATACCCGTGGAACTCCAACATAACTCCTATGAAGGAAGCATGGGACTCGTTGTGAAAAGGCTGTCTGCAGAAGGGGGGCTATCCGAAGAGGTGCTGGAGGTACTGTATGATGAGCATTTGTTTCTGCGCTCATGGGTGGTGGTACGCGATTTGAACGCCGATGGGGTAGATGATTGGGTGTTTGTCGGCGGCAACCGGGCATCGGGCTTTGGAGTGTTTGTCGAGTGGGGTGGGGGTTTAAGTCCGACCCAAGAGGAGGAGACTCATCGCCTGACTGGCGATGGGACCGGGGTGTTGCTCGGCGATGTCGATGACGATGGAGACCTAGACTTGGTGGTGTTGGATTCGGCCCTGGGCGGCGTGCATGTGCTCAAGAATTCGGGAGGAGGGCAGCCGACGGCGGTGATGGCGGCGGGTGCTGTGCCGGCGCAGTATCGGCTGGGCGATAGCTATCCCAATCCGTTTAATCCGGCTGTGGTGATTCCCCTCGACTTGGCGGCGGACGCGGCGGGGGTATCGTTGACGGTGTACGATGTGTTGGGTCGTCGGGTGCGGCAGTTGTGGCAAGGGGCACTACCGTCGGGTACGCATCGTTTTACTTGGGATGGCCGCGATGAGGTGGCCAGAGATGTGGCCGCTGGAGTGTATCTCTATCGGGTCGAGGTGGATGGGCGCGTGGAAAGCAAGAAGATGACGAAGCTGCCGTGAGGGAAGATGTGGGCCGATGAGACGGCCAACTTCGGGTCGCATTTGACTTCGGGCAGAAAATCAACCGCCGCTAACGCCACAAGTTAGCGGCGGTTTTTTATATTCAGCGCGCTTCTCGTTCCACTAGCGTGCTGATGGCTTCGAGGTCGAGGTCGCTGCCGTCTTGGGGGTAAGTGTAGGGCAGGAGCCACCAGTCCTCGGTGAAGGACGCTTCGCCGCCGGGCGGTATGTCCTCGCGTGGGCCGATCGGCTCCAACTCGCACATCAGATCCTCGTAATACCATATTGAGATGGTCAGCCCGGCTAGTTCGCCGTAAGGACGGTCGGGGTACACCGGATAGCGCTTGACCCACAGCAAGTCGTTGCGGTCGAGATAGGCAAACCACCCGGCTTGCGAGTCCATGCCGAGCTTGGGTCTGAGCGGCGTGGAGAGGACTTCGAGGAAGTTGTCGCGGATGCGGATATTGGGATCTTCAGGGCGGTAGTTGATGACCGGACCGGGGCCGTACATGACATAGGAATCCGGGAAGCGGCTCGGCGTCAGGGGAATGATTACGATGCCGCCGCCGGTGCCAAAGGTGCGGCTCCAGTGGCCCCAGTGCTTTGCGCTGTCGGAGACGTTTCTGATGGTCTGGGTGACGCTCAAGTGGGTGGAGTCCTCGGCGAGTTGGAAGTCGCGGATGAGCTGGACGCCGGTCGGCTCGTCCTTTTTGCTGATCAGGCGGGCCGAGCGCGGGCCGGTGATTTGGCTTTCCCACTGTCCGAGCCAGAGGTCAGGATGAGCGGGGATGATCATTTCGGGGCCGATATCGAGGCGGCCGCCGGTGGGGCCGAAGCGAGGATCGCCGTCCTCAAAGGTTGCGCCTTCTTGCGCGGGGTCGAGGTAGATGGCGTTGGGGCCTTTGCGCGAGTATTCGAGAACGCGGCCGGCCGATGAGGTGAGGACGACGCGGGTGTGGGCGTTTTCGAGGAGGATGCAGTCTTCGTAGCCGAAGTAGGTGATGCGGTCGGTACCGGGCATGTTGGAGTCAGCTCCAGCTTGGGTGGTGGCGAGGGTGAGGAGCAGCAGCGTTAATCGGCGCATAGTGTGTTTTTCCTTATTGATTGGGATTGACGATGACGCGCCCTTGCACTTTGCCCGCTAAGATGTCCTTGCCGAGGCGGGGGACGTCGGCTAAACCGACCTCAGTACAGATGCGATCCAATTTTTCCAAAGGCAGTTCAGTGGCCAAGCGCGCCCAAGCGGCAGCGCGGCGCTCGGCTGGGTAGAAGACCGAGTCGATGCCGAGGATGTTGACACTGCGCAGCAAGAAGGGGATGACGGTGGTTGTGAGTTGGGCACCGCCAGCCAAGCCCACCGCGGCGACGGAAGCCCCGTAGTTCATCTGGGCCAAGACGCGGGCCAAGGTGGTGCCGCCGACCGAGTCGATGCAGGCGGCCCAGCGCGTACTTTCCAAGGGTTTGTTGGATGGCTCGGCGAGATCCTGGCGCGGGATGATGGTTTGGGCACCGAGGTCTTTTAGATAGGGTTCGAGTTCGGGGCGGCCAGTGGATGCGGCGACTTGGTAGCCTAGCGAGGCGAGTAGCAAAACGGAGAGGGAGCCAACGCCGCCAGCCGCGCCAGTGACGAGGACTTCGCCTTGGTCGGACGCGAGGCCGTGGTCTTCGAGCGCTTCTAATGAGATAGCCGCAGTCAGGCCCGCAGCACCCAAGCCCATGGCGGTGCGCAGCGTGAGGTCGGCGGGTAGGGGCACGAGCCAGTCGGCCTTGAGCCGCGCCTTTTGCGCGTACCCGCCCCAGTGGATTTCGCCGACGCGCCAGCCAGTGCATATAACTTGGTCGCCGGGTTGGAACTGATCGCTCTGGCTGTGGACGACGGTGCCGGCGAGGTCAAGGCCGGGGACGTGGGGATAGGTTTTGACCAAGCCGCCTAGGCCGTTGAGAATCATCCCGTCTTTGTAGTTGAGCGAGGAATACGCAACGGCGATTTCTACGTCGCCGGCGGGCAGGCGGCCTTCGTCGAGTTCTTCGATGAGGGCAGAGTGCTCGTGTAATATGAGTGCTTTGAACATGGTCTTTATAGGATCGAAAGAGGAAACTGAACGCGGACAGACGATCTGCCGGGGGATTATGGTAGCGTCTCAGTTTAAAATCCGCAAACTAAACCGCATTGGCCTTAAAATCCCCTGATTAACCTCTGATCGAAATCGAATTCAGTGGAGCGGCCAATGCGTATTTGCGCGAAGTCGGGATGCCGTGGATTTAGGAGGAAGTTGTGTTCCTGCGGAACGACGGCGCTGGGAACGACGAGCACTGCTGATTCGCGAGCGGCGGCCCAACTAGACCCCATCTCTTGGACGTTCGGCGGTACCGGATCGGACGCCCAATTATCGGGCAAGGCGTCCAATGCTAGGACCTTGCACAGGCTGTCGTCAAATTCGACCGGAATGCTCAGATACCGATCAAGAGTTGCGGCGGAGTCGAGGTTGACGAGGATTTCGAGTGTGGCCAACGACAGCGATTCCGACGTATAGATGATAGGGGTGCCCCGGCGATTCCAGCGTCCTCCGAAAAGACGAGCTCCTTCTCCTTCAAAGGCCCGATCCGCGAAGCGCATCTGGACGATGCGCCAAGCCCGGATGATCACGAAAATACGCCGTACTCAAGGCGGCCAAGGAGATTTTCGACCTCGCGGGCACCTGGCTCGGTGTCGGCGTATTGCAATGGTGTCTTCATGCCGAGGGCCTTCTTGGGCTCTTTGAACCACGCCCTCGCCCGCTCTTGGTCGCCCAAGACTTCAATCGCCCGGTCGTACAGTACGGCAATGCGGAATAAACGCTCGGATTCATCGGTCTGAAGGCGGCCTTCTTTGCGACGGCGATTGAGCGTCCGAACCGCAATATTAGCCGCGCTGGCCAACGTCTTGGCCGGTACGGCCATGGCGGCTTGAAGGTCGTCAAAAGCAGTCATCGGCAGTCCGCGCTTGAGGTGGCGGATCAGGGTTCTAGTATCTTTGAACGACAGTCCCGCAGAGGCTCCATAAGAAGGGCCGCTGGGAGCATCCGCGCTGATGGTCGAAGCGGCCAAAGGCTTCGCGCCTTCGGAGGCCCAAACATAGGTGCCTATGGGTTTGTTTTTTTTCTTAGACGATGGAGACATGGTGGAGGCGAGTCCTCCTTTCCTTGAAGGAATTGAGGCTATATTGCCATATAAAATAGGCCATATGGCGTTATTGGACAATCCGCTAGTGCCGGCTTCTTTGCGATTTTAGCAATGTTGCGATGAGGACGAAACAACACTCTAGGCGAATATGCTTAGAGTGTTTATTCCACAGGTATTTCGTCGTTGAAGACCTGAGTGCGTTTCATCAGGCGGCGTTGGTCTGGGGGGAAGGCGAGGCGGCGGTGCATGGTCGGGCGATTGTCGAAGAGGACTAGGTCGCCGACCTGCCACTCATGGGTCCAGACGAAGCGTGGCTGTTCGAGATGGGCGTACAGTTCGCCGAGCAGAGCGTCGCTGTCTCGGCGGCTGAGGCCGACGACGTATTTGGTCAGGTGCGGCCCTACGTAGAGCGAGCGGCGTCCCGTTTCGGGATGAGT
>VXZF01000160.1 GCA_009845645.1 Gemmatimonadota bacterium
AGTTCTTCCGCTCTTATTTGCTGGCCTTTACCTTCTGGATCGGCCTGCCCTTGGGCAGCCTAGGCATCCTGATGATCCACCACGTCGGCGGTGGCACTTGGGGGTTTTCGATTCGGCGGCTGCTCGAAGCCGGGACTCGCACCTTGCCGTTGCTGTTCCTGTTGTCGCTGCCGATCCTCTTCTTCGGCCTGCACGACCTCTACGAGTGGACGCACCAGAACGTCGTGCAAAAAGACAACATCCTCCAGCAAAAGGCTCCTTTTCTCAACGAGCCGTTCTTTATCGCGCGCACCGTGCTCTACTTCGCCATCTGGGGGCTGTTCGCCTTCTTGCTCAATCGCTGGTCGCTGCAGCAGGACCAGACGACAGAGACGCATCCGACCCACCGTATGCAGATCCTGAGCGGTCCAGGCATCGTCATTTTCTTTCTCACTGCGACGCTAGCTTCTATTGATTGGCTAATGTCCCTTGAGCCGCATTGGTTTTCGACGATATTCGGCATCATCTACATCATAGGCATGGGACTAATGGCTTGGGGATTTACCTTCCTCGTCGCCGTCCCACTCTCGCGGCGCGAACCGCTACAGGGCGTGATTACCGAGCAGCACCTGCGTGACTTGGGCACTTTTATGCTAGCCTGCGTCATGCTCTGGGCATACACCTCCTTTTCCCAGTTGCTCATCATCTGGTCGGCTAATTTGCCCGAGGAGATCACTTGGTACATAACCCGTCTGGAGGGCGGCTGGGAATACGTCGGCTACGGGCTGTTGGTGTTTCACTTTGCCGTCCCCTTTCTGTTCCTCATATCCAGCACTATGAAGTCCAAAACCAAGCTACTCGCCACCATTGCCGTCGGCTTGGTGTTCATGCGCTTGGTCGATTTGTACTGGATCACGGCACCGACCTTCACCAAAGTCCACGCCGACAAGGGACCGAGCTTCCACAGCACCGGGATCACCCTACACTGGCTCGACCTAGCCATTCCAATAGGCATCGGTGGCATCGTCCTTGCGCTTTTCTTCGCGCAGCTAAAAAAGCGCGCCCTAATTGCGCAAAACGACCCCCGCTTTGCAGACCTCTACAGCGGCGAAAGCAATCATGGCTGAACAAGCACACGACCAAAACAACTCCGGCTACGAGACGACGGATGCGCGGGTAACGCCGCTGGCACAGACCGGCCTTTTTCTTACCGCGTTAGTCATTGCTTCCTTTGTCGGCATGATCGTCTTATTTAGGGTCTTCGCCTATTACCAGCCGCTCTTTGACGATCCGGTTCCGCCACTCGTCGAAAACCGCGTTGCCAGCGACGCGCCGAGGCTCCAGGTGGACCCGCCAAGGCAAAAGTTCGAGTTGGCCCAAAGCGAAGCCGCAACCCTCAACTCCTATGGTTGGATCGACGAACAAGTGAGGGTAGTGCACATTCCCATCGAGCGAGCAATTGACCTGGTAAGCGAGGGTAAAATGCCGCTCATCGCTCCGCCAGCGACACCATGAGCAGACCTATAACGACATTCGCTCGCAGCGCGATCTTTTCGGCATTAACTCTGCCGCTTTTGCTAGCCGGCCAGACTGGGGCGCAGAACTATACCCAGCAGTTGCAAAAGAGCATCGGCATCGACCAGAAATTGGGCGACCAGATCCCCTTGGATCTCGAATTCACCGACTCTAATGGCAAGCGCACTGCGCTGCGCCAATACTTCGGCAAGAAGCCCGTCGTGCTCACCTTGGTGTACTACGAATGCCCCATGCTCTGCACTCAAGTGCTGAATAGCCTCTTGCGGGCAATGAATGTGCTGAGTTTCGGCATTGGCACGGATTTCGACGTCTTAACCATCAGCGTCGATCCTGGGGAGACTCCGGAATTGGCCGCGGCCAAAAAGGCCGAGTACAGCAAAAACTACCGCGGCCGCGACAGTTCTACGGGCTGGCATTTCCTCACCGGCGAGGAAGACCAGATCAAGCAACTAGCAGCAGCCGTCGGCTTTCGCTACGAATACGACGAAGACACCGATCAGTACATCCACGCCAGCGGCTTGATGGTGCTGACGCCAGAAGGCAAATTGGCGCGCTATTTATACGGCATCGACTACCCTCCGCGCGACTTGCGCTGGGGCCTCGTCGAAGCAGCCGACGGCACCATCGGCAATCCAGTTGATCAGCTCCTGCTGCTTTGCTATAGCTATGACCCAATGACCGGCAAATACGGTCTCTACATTCGCAATTCCCTGCGCATCGGGGGGCTGATTACTGTGCTCGCTCTCGTTGGTTTTATCATCGCAATGGTCAAACGGGATCGCCGCAACAACCTGCACCAGCCTCAGCTCAACTAGTTCGGAGCCTTGAACCGCATGTCCGACTTTCCACTTTTTCCCGCCCAAGCCTCCACCATCGCCTGGCAAGTAGATGCCCTGTACGCATTCTTGCTCGTCTTGACTGTGATCTTCTGCCTGCTCGTCTTCGGCATGGTAATCATTTTCGCCATTAAGTACCGCCGCCGCTCTGAAGACGAACAGCCCGAGCAGACTCACGGCAATCTCGTCCTCGAACTGTCTTGGACTATCGTTCCGCTCTTTTTGGCACTTTTTGTCTTTTTGCTCGGGGCCGACGTCTTCTTCCGGCTCCAGCGGTCGCCGTCCGACCCCTTGGAAATCTACGCGGTCGGCAAGCAGTGGATGTGGAAAATCCAGCACGAATCGGGCAAGCGAGAAATCAATACCCTACACGTACCCAAGGGCCAGCCCGTCCGCCTGACCATGACCTCAGAGGACGTAATCCACGACTTTTTCATCCCGGCCTTCCGCGTCAAAAACGACGTGTTGCCCGGGCGCTACACAACTCTGTGGTTCGAGGCCACGCAGACGGGCGAGTTCCACTTGTTTTGCGCTGAGTATTGCGGCACCCAGCACTCGGGTATGATCGGCAAGGTAATCGTCTTAGAGCCAGCGGATTACCACGACTGGCTGATGGGAGCGTCTAGCGGCGAATCCATGGTTGAGGCGGGCGAACGCCAATTCCAGCAACTCGGCTGCGAGACCTGCCACAAATCCACGGCCACGGGTCGCGGGCCTTCGTTGGTCGGGATTTACGACAAGCCGGTAACGCTCAGCAACGGGCAAGAAGTCGTCGTCGATAGCGACTACATCCGCGAGTCCATACTCCAGCCCACGGCCAAGATCGTCGCTGGATACGAGCCGATTATGCCCATCTTTGAGGGGCAGATCAGCGAGCAGTCACTGCTGCAAATCGCGTCTTATATCAAATCCCTGAGTGAGTCCGCAGAGTGAACATCTCAACGAGGTCATTCAAGCCATGAGCCACGCAGTCAGCGCCAACGGCGAGCCGAGAAACTATCTCAACGAAACGTATGGGATCAAATCTTGGCTCCTGACCCTAGACCACAAGCGCATCGGTATCCTCTACTTGATAACGCTGGCGGTCTTCTTCTTAGTCGGCAGCATGTTTGCCAGCCTCATTCGCTTTGAGTTGATGACGCCCAAAGGCGATTTGGTCGAGGCCGAGACCTACAACAAGCTCTTCACCATGCACGGGGTGGTGATGATCTTCTTCTTTCTGATCCCCTCGATCCCGGCGGTGTTGGGCAACTTTCTCATTCCCCTACAGATCGGCGCGCGGGACGTGGCCTTCCCCCGCTTGAATCTCCTCAGCTATTACCTCTACGTCGCCGGCGGGGCCTTCGCCGTGCTGGCCATCATTATGGGGGGCATTGATACGGGTTGGACCTTTTACACGCCTTATAGCAGTACGTACTCCACTTCGTTCGTTTCCCTAGCCTTAGTCGGCGTTTTTGTCAACGGCTTCTCTTCGATCCTCACCGGGGTCAACTTCATGGTCACCATCCACAAGATGCGGGCCCCGGGTATGACGTGGTTCCGCTTGCCGCTTTTTATTTGGGGGCACTACGCGACCAGCTTGATTCAGGTACTAGGCACCCCGGTGGTGGCCATCACCTTGTTGCTAGTCTGCTTCGAGCGCGCCTTCAAGATCGGCATTTTCGATCCCAATTACGGCGGTGATCCGGTGCTTTTCCAGCACATGTTCTGGTTTTATTCGCATCCGGCCGTGTACATCATGATCTTGCCGGGCTTTGCCGTCATCAGCGATGTCATAGCTTGCTTCTCGCGCAAGCGCGTCTTCGGCTATTCCTTTGTGGCTTTTTCCTCGCTGGCCATCGCCGTCCTTGGCTTTCTCGTCTGGGGCCACCATTTGTTCGTATCGGGCCAATCCACCTATGCCAGCATGGTCTTTTCCTTCATCACCTTCTTCATCGCCGTACCCACGGCCATCAAAATTTTCAACTGGTCTTTCACCCTTCACAAAGCCTCGGTTAAGCTAGACTCGCCGATGCTCTACGTGATGGGCTTTATCGGCCTTTTCACTATCGGCGGGCTGACGGGCTTGTTCCTCTCCACCTTGGGCATAGACGTCCATCTCCACGATACTTACTTCGTGGTCGCCCACTTCCACTATGTCATGGTGGGCGGCATGGTCATGGGGTTCCTCTGCGGCCTGCATTTTTGGTGGCCTAAAATGACTGGACGTATGTACTCGGAAGGGGCGGCCAAGCTCGGCGTCATGTTCGTCTTCGCCGGGTTCAACTTGACCTTCTTTCCGCAATTTATCTTGGGTTACTTGGGAATGCCTCGGCGCTATCACGCCTATCCCGAGGAATGGCAGGCCCTCAACATCATGTCCACCGCAGGCGCCACTGTCCTCGGGTTGGGCTTCTCGCTGACCATCGTCTATCTCCTCTGGTCTCTGTTCAAGGGGGAAAAGGCCCCCGCCAATCCGTTCCAAGCCAAGGGCCTTGAATGGGACATCCCCTCGCCGCCCATAGCCCACAATTTTGAAGCCATCCCGATAGTTACTTGGGAAGCCTATCCGTACGGTGAGGAGGAATCGACGGAACCGAGCACTGAGGCCGTACCTGAACGCGCTAAGGAGGATGAAGTTGTCTGAGCACGCACATAGCGCCCATCACCTACACCAGTTCGAGACGGCACAGCAGCAATACGAAGCCGCCAGTCTCGGCATGTGGGCGTTCATCATCCAGGAGATTCTGTTCTTCGGGGGGTTGTTCGGTGCCTATACCGTGTATCGCAACACCTATATCGAAGCCTTTACCGCTGGCTCGCACCACCTCGACATTTTCTGGGGAACCTTCAACACCATCGTGCTGATCGCCAGCAGTCTGACCATGGCCCTGGCCGTCCGCGCCGCACAGACCGACGCTGGTCGCAACGCGATTACGGGGTGGC
>VXZF01000509.1:0-3321 GCA_009845645.1 Gemmatimonadota bacterium
ACACAGAGAAGTTGAACCATGCATCTGATCGCCCCGACGGCAACGATACAAGTACCGGACTGGGTCGCGTACCCGGATCGCGACTGGATACAGATCACGCCCACCGAAGCCGGTCTCGATGCGCGGAAATTCGCCGCCTGGCTGGACAGCCTCGATGTCAGGGGGGCGAGCTTTGGCGGCGAAGACCACAGCGGCAACCAGTACGGAGCCGTGCTCACGCGCGGTGGATACCTAGTGCACGCCTGGGGCGACCCCCACTATCGGCATCAGACGGCCTCGGTCGGCAAGGCCCTGACGTGGGTGGCGCTGGGCGCGGCCGTTGGCGACGGCCTCCTCGACCCGGACGAGCCGATCCACCAAACGTGGACCGGGGCCGGGCAACTGTCGCACGCGCACAAGTACCTCGACTACGGCCACCACAAAAAACTCACTTGGCGCCACTTGATCGGGCGGCGCGATGAGAGCCTGCACTGGGGCGGCTTCCCCTTTGAAATCGGCAACCGCTGGCGCGAGCAGCGCACAGGTCTCGAAGAGCGGGACGCAGTCCCCGGCATCCCCGCATGGGCCACTTGGACGGGCGATCCCTTCTACGACTGCTACACCCACGCCGAACCGGGCACCCAAGGACTGTACAGCAGCGCCGGCTTCTGGCGGTTGGGCCAAGCCCTGACCTACGTTTGGGGCCGCGACCTCAAGGACGTGATCCAAGAGCGCCTGTTCGACGCCATTGGCATCCCGTACGAGCGCTGGGACTGGCTCGCCGGCGGCGAAGTGAAAGAGCAAAAATACCTCTATCCCACCATTCCAGACGCGTACACCTACCTCGACCCACCCTACGAAATAGGCGGCCAAGTCGTGCGCAGCGGCCCGGGTTGGGTGGTCATCAGCGCCTCGGATCTGGCGCGCTTCGGCCACCTCAATGCCACCCAAGGCATGTGGAAGGGAGTGCGCGTCATCGACGCCGCCTGGCTGCGCGGCCACGGCGGGGGCAATAAGAGCGGGGCCAGCGGCGAGTGCGAGCACTTCACGTCCATGGGCGTGGTGACGACAATCGGGCTGCCCGAGTACAGTCACGGGGTCGAGACCAAGAGCATCCTCCCCGACGACTTCTTCGTCGCAGAAGTCCAGCCGAGTTCCCAGAAAAGCTAGCGGAAAAGCTCAGCGGGCGGAATCCTCTAGGCGAGCCGGGACAACTGCTCAATGTGAGGGCGGAAAAGTCTCCGGCCAGCGCGGATCGTAGTCGCTTTCAAAGAGCCAGTCGAAATGATCCGGCACAATGTGGGCGCGGTCCGGGCGCAGTTGGCGTCGCAGCCGGGGGAAGAATTCCATCAGGGCGTCGCGCTGGTTCTTGGGCAGGCCGCCCGAAACCCCGGCGGCGATCCACGAGGTGCCCATGGCTTTGCGGGGCACGGTGTCCTCATTCTGCCAGGCCGAGTGCAATCCAGCGCTGCAGAGCACTAGGATCTGTCCCCGGCGCGCCACGGCGGGAATGGGCTCACACTCGAGCCAGGGCATCTCGCCCAGGTCCGGGATGTACTCGGGGAAAGCGGCCGCAGTCGGCGAGACTGGAGCCGGCCGCAGGCCGTGCACGCGGGGCAATTCGGCTTTGTGCTCGGGCCGGAGGACCCGACTCCAGTGCGCCATGATGGAGCGGTGGCTGCCGGGCAGGATGCGCATGGCACCGCGATGCGCGGGCACGTCGTTGAGCCAGAACCACAACTCGGCCCGCATCCGGCGAGGGGTGGCCTCAAAATCTTCCAGCGTGGCCTGGATGTCCACGTGGCATCCGCGCGCCCACTGCTGGCGAGGGTCGTCGTACGGTGCTGAGGCCGGGGCTCGCTCGTGGGGGGCCAAGCCCCACCACAGATGGACCGCATCGGCGCGCAGTAGCTTCTTGGCCACCTCCTCAAAGTACGGGTGCTGGATGACTTCGATGTAATCCGAATCTTCGTACGGTGCACCACCGTTGTCGCGCAAGCGGTCCCACGCCGCCTCTGCCCTGTCCAACTGCTCGGTGGTAAGGGGGCTGTCGATAGTTACGGCACCCTGCGCTTCGTACTGGGCCAATTGCTCATCGGTGATCATGGGCATCCTCAATTATTTTGGCCAAGCATAGGGCATTGTCTATGGTCAGTCAATATCCTGCCAAAGGGACTTGATCGCGCCGCCCGGCTGGGGTTAATTGCACCTGTTGACTCACCGGGTCGCAGCGCCAGACAGGAGACGAGGAGGACGATCATGAGCAAGACCCACGAAGTGATGTTCTACACCGACGGCCGCCATTCAAGCGTGTACTTATACGAGCCACCCATGGGGGCCAAGCAGTACCTAGAGCCCATCGACGAACTAGTCGACCTCGGCATTGACACCATCACCTATGCCGTGGGCGATTGCAGCGTTTTGCTCTACGCCACCAAGGTAGGCGAGCGCTGGGGGCACAACGTCGACCTGACCGACCACGATATTTGGTGGCGGGCGGCGCACAACGCCAAGCTGATGATCGAACAGGGCACGGATCCGCTCATGCTCGTGTGCCAGCGGGCGCAGCAGCGCGGTTTCCAGTTTCTGCCCAGCCTGCTGTTGAACATGATTCACACGCCGCACGACCGCGTCACCAATTGCCGGGTGGCCGACTTCACCACCGAGCATCCCGAATGGCAGGTCGGCGAAGAGTCCGAGTACCCCGAGGCCCGCTTCGACAACCCCAACCGGCTGTCCTTTGCCGTCCCCGAAGTTCGGGCGGACCGGCTGGCAGTAATCGCCGAATTGGTCGGGGATTACCCCGGCGACGGCATCGAGCTGAACATGAACGACTACGCGCCGTTTATCGGCCGCGGGGAGGTCGCCGAGCACACCGAGACCTTGACCGAGTGGATGCGGGAAATACGCCGGGTCTGCGACCGGGCGGCCGCAGAGCAGGGCCGTCCCAAGCGGCTGGTGGTCCGCATAGGCGCAACCTTAGACGGCAATAAGCGCATGGGGATGGACGTGGAGACCTGGATCGAGGAGGGGATCGTCGATGCACTGATCTGCATGCAGGTCGTCGGTGGTTTTGCAAACGACACCACTGGATTGCGGGCCGTTGTCGCCGCCGCCGAAGATCGGGATGTGCAGGTGTTGGCGGGTATGGAATCGACCAATAACCCCGAGCTTTCCCGGCCGACAGTTCGGGCCGCTGCAGCCAATGCCTATGCCGCTGGGGTCCACGGCGTGTTCTTCCACACGTATTACCCAATGCCCAAGCGCTATCCATACGATGACGAGGCGGCTGGAAGGCTGCGGTTTATGGGTCATCCGGACTTGCTGGACAATCTCGACAAG
>VXZF01000509.1:3421-5268 GCA_009845645.1 Gemmatimonadota bacterium
CAGTTGCGCCCCAGGCCGGATTACGCAGTCAACGGGTACCGGCTGCACATTGATCTCAAGCAGATCCAGCGCCTGCCCCAGCGGGGGATAAATACAGTCGAGGTGGAGGTCGTGGAGAAAGATGCCCAGCTCATTCACCCGGTGACCCTAGTGGATGTGGAGCTGGTGGTCGAATACCTGCCGCACCGCAATGCGCTGCGGGACGACGAGGAGTACTTTGCCTGAGTTCGCTCATCGCGGTCCCTGGGGCCATGTCGGGCGTCGGCTCAATCAAATGGCGGGAAAAAGGTCAGATCCGTCCCGAAGTTATCCATCGCCACCACCTCGTCGCCGCGCAGCCGCGCGCGGATGGCGCTGTCTCGCCACGTCAGGGTCGTCTCGTGGATGGGCAAGTCAAACGCAAAACCGATCCAGTGTCCCACGGGCGGATTCTCGATCACCGCATAGCCGTCGCGCAAGACCGGATGCTCGGCACCCTCTACGTTGAATCGTTCCCCGTCGAGCCAAGGCGGCAGGCGCACGTGCAGCGCTCCCGGCTGCTTGACCTTAACCGCTAGGCGCGGATGCGTATAGGGAGACTGCACTTCAAGGGCATCGGTCTCGCAATCGAACAGCATATCGACCCAATGCCCCGCTCCATCGCTGCGCACCACAGTCTTGTACGCCGCGGCCAGCGAGCCTACGGCCCCGCCGACAATGTCGATGTTGAAGCCAATGCGCGGCTTATTCGACTGCCAGATGCCCAGCGGCTCGTGCCCATAGGGAGCCGGAAAACCAAAGCCGCCGCGCAGCCTGTGCGCCACTTGGCGCTTACCATCCACCTCCTCGGGATTATCTGGCTCGACGATAAACGAGACATCGCGCAATTGCGACGGCAGCAAATGGCTGCGTAATATGCGCTCGGCATCGGCGTAGTATTTGGGGTAGCCCCAGCGCCCCAAGATGAGCGCCGTCTCGATAATATCGCCGGTATTGTTGGCCTCGCCCCGGCGACAAAGCGTGGGTCGGGTCGACACCTCAATGGACCAGCCGATCTGATCGCGCAAATCCCACAGACCGCCATCGTAGAACCGCTTGACCTGCTGCATCAGCCCGGCGTCCCCCGTACATTCGGCGAGCTGCGCCAGCGACGACATCGCGCAGGTGGTCGAATGCACGTGTGAGCCAAAGCGCTCGGTGGCAAAGGAGCCGTCGTCGAGAAAGAATTCGCGCACGGCCTTGTCCTTGAGTACGGTGGCCAAATCCAAGGCCGGTTGGTACCCGGTGGCTTGGTACAATTTGACCAGTGGCCCAATGGCGCGCGCCGGTCCTTGAATAAAGGTCCCCTCGCCGGAATCTCGGAGGCGCACCGGCGTGTCGCGTTCGAGACGGACGCGATCCCACTGCTCGTTGGGCACCCAATAATCGAATAGCAAATCAATGCTGGCCGCCGCCAATTCCATAGCCCGCTCGGACTTGCGGAAGGCTGTCAGCGCGTAGAGCGCGTGAAAGCCCTCGCGCAAATTGTGCTCCTGCAGTTCAATGGGATCGCCCTCGCCATTGATGTGCTGGCCGATGCGCTGCAAGGGCAGCGGTGCCCGGCTGTAGGAGAAAAAAGCCGCGCGGGCGTGCTTGTCGATCACCTCCTCGTCCAGGTCCAAACCCATGGCGTCTTCAGCCGCCAGCATACCGTTCAACAAGCGACCCGGCATGTGGCCTTCCATGCTGCCGCTCAAAAAGGCTTCGGGCCGCACCTGTGCACCGCCGTAGGGTATATCGGCGTCATCAGCGTTAAAAGCTCGGCTCATGGCCTGGCAACCCAAGCGAATGGCGTCGCCGATATCAGTGGTATTCACGTCGCGCAGTTG
>VXZF01000031.1 GCA_009845645.1 Gemmatimonadota bacterium
GGCCAGTACGCGCTAGCCGCTAGCGTCAGCGCGTCGGAGAAAATCCACGTCACCGCGCCCGTTAGCACCCCGGAGCCATCTAGTGGCGAGAAGAGCCAACCCAAGGTCCTCGGCAGGGTGCCGGTGATTCCCTGCGATAGCTGCACGGCACCGGCGTGACGCCCCAAGATCTGCGCATCTCCCTGGATCAGACGCGCTAGGTAAGGAGCCGCAGCTAGCTCGGCAATGTCGCTGACGCCAAAGCCCGAGAAGTGATATTCGCCCACGAGCAACAGGCCGCCTTGGGTGTCCCACGCGTACGAGCCGCCCCAAAGCGCCTTGAGCACCACTTCACCCTCTTCTGTGGCGGGCGTCTTAAACGACGCCAGTTCGCCGTGCATCTCAGCGCCCCTGATCCGCATGGATGCGGCTGTGCCGACAAAGCGATCGCCGCGGCGACGCCCCAGCAGCAGCTCTCCGTCGAGCGCGCCACTGTGGCCGTAGAGTCGCCCCACAAAGGCCGATTCGTCAACCGACTCGCCGCAGGCTGCTACCGCGTCTAGCGAAAAGCGATCCGCAAGCGGCACGGAAACGCGCAGCGCGTCCACGCCGCGCCGCCATTCGCGATCGCTTTCCAAGGGGTTAAACGGCGCGAAAATGTCCACCGCGCCAAAGAGCACGCCGCGCCCCCACCCAATAGCTTGGCGGCCGATTTGCAGCTCGCCACTCCCCAAGCGCCAAGCGACAAACGCGCGATCTAGCTCGTGCCGATAGGCCGCGTTGTCGCCCGTAGCCAGCGCAGCATCGAGCTGTCTGAGCCGATACGGCGCGCGGCTTTCCGGCACCAATATACCTACGCCCCCGCCAGCACCCGCACCCGTGGACACCGCCCGCACCCGCTGCTCGTAGGCCAAGCGCACGTGCAAATCCGCCGCAGCTTGGCCTCGCAGCGCCAGCCGCCCCCTTCCCAATACGGCTGCGCTCCAGCGCTTGGGGTACAGCAGCGGCGCATCGGGTGCATGCGACGAGAGCGCGCTCCACTTCAGCGCAGCATCCAGCGCCCAATAGCGACTTCCGTCAGCACTCGACCACAGGCTGACGCCAAACGCGGGCTGCGCCGCCAAGAGAACCGCTAGCGTCAGCCGCATGTATCCTTGCGCTCGTCGCTCTGCACCTCGCCATCGCGCAAAGTAACCACCCGCGAGGCATACGAAACCACCAAGGGGTCGTGCGTTGAAAAGACAAAGGTCATGCCCATCTCGTCGCGGAGCCGCCGCATCATCTGCAAAAGAGCCTGCGCGTTGTCGCTGTCGAGGTTGGCCGTCGGCTCGTCGGCCAGCACCAAGCCCGGCCGCGAGGCCACGGCCCGCGCCACCGCCACCCGCTGCTGCTGGCCGCCCGACATCTGGCTGGGCCGCCGGTCGGCTAGCTCGCCTAGCCCCAGCTCAGCCAGCGTCTCCTCGGCTCGCGCCCGCCGCTTTTTGGATTCCATGCCCTGCAACTCTAGCACGAACTCCACATTCTCGCGCGCTGTCAACACCGGCACTAGGTTGTAGGCTTGGAACACAAAGCCCAAGGATCGCAGCCGCAATTCGGCCCGCTCACTGCGGCTCAGCGCCCCCAAGTCGCGGTCAAAAAGAACAATGCGTCCGTCGGTAGGCACATCGAGCGCGCCGATCAGATTAAGCAGCGTCGTCTTGCCGCTGCCGCTCGGCCCGACAATGGCCATGAATTCCCCGCTGCCGATTTCGAGATCTATGCCACGCAGGGCCTCCACGGCAATATCGCCCGTCCGAAAGACCTTTTTCACGCCTTGAGCCGCTACCAGAACTTCATCCATATCACGCATCCCGCTGGCTCAGGGCCGCCGCTGGATCCAAGCGCGTGGCAGACCAAGCCGGATAAAGCGCGGCCAACAGCGTCGCACAAAGTCCCAAGCCGAAGGCGTAGGGCAGCATCCACAGCCCCATGTCCGCGTAGATTATCGGGTCGAAGAAAACGCCCATGATCGTCATATCGTCGCCCATCGCCGCGGAAAAATCAATCCCCGCGGTCGCCGTGTGCCAAACGAGCGGCAGCGCGAGCAACAAGCCCAAGAGCGCCCCGAGCACTCCCATGAACACGGCCTCAAAAAGCACCAAGCCCACGAGCTTGCGCTCTCCTAATCCCAGCGCCATCAGCACGGCAAATTCGCGCCTCCTCTCCAGCATGGCCGTCAGTTGGGCGCTCGTCACGCCCAAAATTACCACCGCGGCCACAACTATAATGAAAAAGTTGGAAAAGGCTCGGTCAGCCGCCTCGTCGCCGCTCATCGCCGGCAGGACCTCGCGCCACGTAAGCACTTCGTCGCCCTGCACTCGCTGCGCCAGCTCGGCCGAGAGCGCAGCCACCTTTTGCGGGTCCGCAAAGGCTACCGACACCTCGGCCACGCCCTGCAGACCCGTCAGTTGCTCGACATCGGCAAGAGTCGCGTGGCAAATGGTCTCGTCAATCGTGCGACTGCCGGTAGATATGATCCCGACGATCCGCAACATCGCGTACTCCATCTCCCCGTCGGCGCGCGTCAGCGTCAACAGCAAATCATCCCCCAACTCTACGTCCAAGCGCTCGACAAGGGCCTTGCCGACGACCACTGCGCCCTCGTCACCTGCTTGCAAATAACGCCCCTCGTCGATGGTGCGCACCAGCCTGTTGAGCTGCGGCTCGGCAGCTGGGTCCACGCCCAAAAGCTGGACGCCGGCCACCCGCGTGCCAAAGGCCAACAGACCCTGCACTCGCACGTGGGGAGCCACTACGGCTACGCCTTCAAGACTGCGCGCGGCTTCGAGCGCAGCCGCCGAGTCCTGCAAGCGCAACTCGTCGCGCCGACTCTGTTCCCAGCCTGCGGGCGCAATCCGCAGGTGGCCGTATCCGCTCTGGGAAATAGCCTGCACTCGCATGGTTTGGCCGCCGCGCATAAAGGCCGTGGCGAACAGCGCAATGGCGCATCCCAGCCCCACGCCCAAGACGGACATGCCCGTCCGGCGGCGACTGCGCCCCAGCGAGCGCAAGGCGTATTGCATCGACAGATTGCCGCTCACGTCCGCATCGCCTCCACCGGCTCCAGCCGCGCCACGTGCAGCAGGGGCCAGACGCAGGCCGAAAGGGCCGTCACCAGCACAGCCGATACACCGGCCAATACGTCGCTCGCGCGCACTTCGGGATAGACCCGCGAGGCGATCTGCACGCCTTGGAAGCCCATTTCAAAGGACTCCTCGCCGCCCAACTCAGCGAGGTCAAAACCCGACCCAGCCGTCAATGCCGCAAAACACGCGCCCAGCACAGTACCCAGCAACACTCCCAGCGCACCCAACAGCACGGCCTCGGTCGCCACCATCCGAAAGAGCCGCCCCGGATTTGCGCCCAGTGCCAGCAACATCCCCAACTCGCGGCGGCGCTCAAACGTGGACATCATCATGGTATTGGCAATACCGGCGATGGACGCCAAACAGACGATCCCCAAAACCACGAGCGAATACATGTCCATCATTTTGATAATCCCGGCTAGCTGCGGTATGACCTCGTGCCAGCGCTTGATTTCCACCCCTTGCAGTGCGGACTGCGCCCCGAGTGAGTCTGCAGCCTGATTGATCTGCTCGGCCTCGTGCAGGCGGACGGTAATCTCGTGCGCTTCGTCATCCATTCTCAGGAGTGCCTGCGCGTCTTGCAGCCCAGCGACGATGCCGGTGCTGTTGACGAGCTCGACCGGCGATTCGACGACCGCCGCCACCTCGTACAGCGCGCTGGCAATAGAGCCGTCAATGTCTTGGCCCACCACGGCCAGTTCGGCACCAGCCTCGATGCCGTGCTGCCGCGCCAAACCTTTCCCCACCAGCACTCGGCCGTCTCCCAAGAGGCCGGCCAACTGTTCGCTGCCCAACAGGCCGTTCGCAACCCCTTCTAGTGCCGGATCCGCGCCGACGACCATCCCGACAAAACCTTCCTCTTCCAGCGCGGCCAACACCGGCGCGTAAATCCTCGGTACGGCCCGCGCCACTTGGGCCTGCCCGCGAATCGCCGCCAGCATGGCCTCGACGTTGTCCAGCGTCTGATCGACGGCTCGCTCCTCACGCCAGCCCGGCGCCACGATCTGCACGTGGCCCACCAGAGGGCCGGTCACCGAATCGAAGTAGTGATCGGCATAGCCGCGCATGATCCCAGCCGTGGCCAAGAAGGCGAACTGTCCCAGCCCTATTGCCGCTATCGCCAAGACCGAGCGCTTGCGGTTGCGGCCCAAGCCGCGCCAAGCCAGTCGGAGCGTGCTGTTTTCAGCCATCTAGCGCCTGCGCTCCAACTGCGCCAAGCTAAAGAGACTCTCGTCCAGCTCGACGTCGAATTCCACGTGTAAATAGGTCAGCACCGTGCGTCGGCCCTCCTCGCGCTCGGGCACAATCACAATCCGGGTGGGTATCCGCCGATCCCCCATCTCTTTGATCTCTTCAAGCTGCATCGTGCGCGAGAGCCGCCCCTTGCGGTCGTAGTAGCGCGCGAGCACGGGCAACCGTTCTGTGCGCTTGAAGACGACTTCCACCCGCTCCCACAAACCCGGCACCTCGGGCTTGGCCGCGAGATCCACCTGCCAGCCGGGCGGCTCCTCGCTGGGGCCGATCCCGGCAATCTCGTAGTCATGGGCGTATGACGACTCGCGCACCAAGTCGTCGTTGGTCAGGTCGCTGCCCATCCACGCGCCCATCATCAGCGCGGGGGGCACGCGGATCGTGCGCGAGATCTTGGGCAGGTAGTTCCACAGATTGCTGCCGACCCGCAGCGTGGCCGTGCCGGCGTCGCGGGCGGGTGCGTCAATGACCACCAGTGCCTTGTCCTCGCCTTGGCTCCAAGAGCGCATCTGCATCGTCCGCACCTTTTTCGGGCGCTCGACCTTAATCTCAATCCGCGCCGCCGTGCCCGTAGAGCGGTACATCTCATCGAACTGCTCCAATAGGGCTTGCGCTTCAGGCACGGCGTCTTGCGACTCACTTGGGGCCGCGCAAAGCATCGGCACGAGCAAAAGACCGATTCGACCTATCTTCATGTTCGCCTTCTTGTGCAATGGCTAAGTCTGGTAGTTGCCCTTTATTAAATTATTCCGCCGAAACAGGTCAGCCAAGCGGTCATTTGCGCCCGACCGCAGCGCGACCCATTATTCAACGGTTTCTCAATCTTAACCCAAAGGAATCCTATGATTATCCAACCCAAAGTTCGCGGCTTTATCTGCACTACGGCTCATCCCGACGGCTGCG